>JBAWWO010000034.1 GCA_037146715.1 Alphaproteobacteria bacterium | reverse complement strand
GAATCTGGTGAGTGAATATTCTCATGAAATGGCTGTTGCTGATGGTGTTAATGTTGGTTACGAAGTTTTTATTATCGACACCAAAGTAACCCAGCAGGGTGCTACTCTTTGGAAAGATGAATATATAGAACATCGTGAACGCCTGAGCCGGAAAAAGAGAATGGAGTTGCAGGATGAAGATGAAGCATACTCCAAACAGCAACTGGACAAAGAGGTGGTAAATCCGAATCAAATAAGAACTATTATACGATCCTTCAAAGAAAATCTACCGGATATCTTCAAAGACCGTTATGATATAAACGGACATTTTGAAGTACCCAAAACCCTGATTTTTGCCAAAACCGACAGCCATGCCAACGATATCATTGATATTGTAAGAGAAGAATTTGCCGAAGAAAACAAATTCTGTAAAAAAATTACTTACAAAACTGATGAAGACCCTAAATCTGTCTTGTCTCAATTTCGTAATTCTTATCATCCACGTATTGCAGTTACAGTGGATATGATAGCTACCGGAACAGATGTAAAACCCCTGGAATGTTTGCTTTTTATGCGGGATGTAAAAAGCAAAAACTACTTTGAACAAATGAAGGGCAGAGGCACACGGACTATTGATCTGGACACATTGCGAAAAGTAACACCTACTGCAAAATTCACCAAAGACCATTTTGTAATTGTGGATGCTATCGGGGTATGCAAGAGTTTGAAAACCGACAGCCGTCCTTTGGAACAGATGCCAGGTATCCCGCTTAAAGATTTGTTACAAGCCATTGCCGTGGGTGCAAGGGATGAAGAACTGTATACTTCATTGGCCAACCGCCTTACCCGTCTCGACAAACAAATTACAGAAAAAGAAAGAAAGCAGTTTGCCGAGAAAGCTGATGGGAAAACGGTTTCACAGGTAGTTAAAGAGCTCTTGAATGCTTTTAATCCGGATATAATTGAGGGAATTCAACAAAAAATAGAAGTTGAAATGGCTGGGGAAAGCCCTCAGGCTAAACATTCATCATTTATCTTTCATCATTCAGCATTATTAAACGAAGCTGCCAGGGTATTTAACGGTGAGCTCAACGAATATATTGAAAATGTTCGCAGGGCACACGAACAAAAAATTGATCTCTTAAATCCTGATGAAGTGATATTTCTGGGTTGGGACAAGGATAATGCAGACAAGGCCAGAGAACTAATTACAAGCTTTTCTGAATGGATGCAGCAACACAAGGATGAATTGACAGCTTTGCAAATTTTCTACAACCAACCTTTCCGCAGACGTGAACTGACTTATACCATGATAAAGGAAGTCTTGGAAAAGCTGCAAAATGACAAGCCCTTGCTTGCTCCCTTGCATGTTTGGCGGGCGTATGAAGCCTTGGGTGAATGCAACGGCTCTCCACGAAATGAATTGACTGCCATTGTATCTCTTATACGCAAAATAAGCGGACTGGATGCCACATTGACGGCTTATGATAAAACGGTGGACAAAAACTTTCAGGACTGGGTATGGAAACGCCAC
>JBAWWO010000033.1 GCA_037146715.1 Alphaproteobacteria bacterium | reverse complement strand
CCAGAGCCGGTGCCATTGGGGCAGCCATCGCAGAAACAATGGCAGAAGTATCTGCCCGTGCCTATGATTTGGAAAAAACAAGCAAAGAACTAAGCAAAGAGATATCTCAAAACGGAGATCAAAGCGAAAAGGCCCTATCTCTCACTGAAGAAAGAAACTCCATTATCACCAAGAGTGTTAACATTGCCAGGTTTGGCACCTTGGGTGTTGCGTGGCTTGCCCAGCAAGATCCCTCCACCGCGGCCTTTGTGGGGATGATGACAGTGGAGCATAATTTTCTGGATCATTTAAGTTTAGAGATGATGGCTAATCCAGAAGCTGCGCGAGAGACAGCGGAAGAGGCGCAGGTAGCACGAGCATGGGTTCACGAAAAAACAGGAATAGATCCTGCGGTCGTATCTATCTTAGCAACTATGGGCCCAGTCGGACCTCTTGGGGAACTAGCGACTATGATATCTCGTCTAACAACTGCAGCAGAAAATATTGGATTAACACTAAAAGCAGGCATTTCTGCTAGCCGAGTCAACCCAAGTGGTGGTACGGTGGAACAGATTGCTCCTAAGCCAAGAGGGATGCATAATCCAAAGGTAAGAGAAGCTGTAGAGAGAGGGCAAAGAGCTCATGCGGAGTTTGACAAAAAGATTTTGGAGAAGGGATGGAGTCATAGGCCCCGCTTAAAAGATATGGAAACAGGGAGGATTCTTAAGCCAGACGGAAGAACGCCATCTGGTCACTATATAGAATTGAAACCCAATACCTCAAGTGGGAGAGCTCAGGGTTTGCGACAAGCAGAAATGTATAGAAAAAATGTGAAAGGTAAAAAAGTGAGAGTCATTTACTATGATTAAAAAAAATAATTTTTTGAGAGAACGCCTAACTAACATTGTAAAGAAATCAATTCAGAATTCTCTTAATACTAACGGTTTTCTAAAAAAAGGATTAACCTTTGAGAAGAAGACTCAAGAACTTATTTACCAATTGAAAATTAGAATTTCTCCAGGAAAGATAGGAGAATTATGGTTTTGTATAGACTTTGATATAGTAGTCCCTCCAGGGGTTTCTTGGGGGTTCCCAACGAATTTTGATATAGCCCTTGGAGGTTGGATTACCCACATAGATCCAACTTATAAAGATAAAACGTGGATAATTTTAAAGGAAACAGATCAAGAGTGGGAGCAACAAGATCAAGTGGCGATAGAATGGATAAGAAAGCTTTTAACAGAAACAGTTCTTCCATTTTTTCAGAATATTAGAACTTTAAAAGACGTAATTACAGTGTTAGAAAACGAGCCTGATTCACCCTATGAATATAGATTCAGTATTCCATGTCATGGCGGCCAAGCAAAGCAATGGCTTGCTTATTTGTATTATATAATTGGCAAAAAAGAACATGCCATTAAAATTTTAGATGGACAAATTGAGTTTTTTAAGAGCCCAATAGATAAAATTATTAAAAAAGATCTTGAACAGCTGAGACAGCAAATGTTTTTTGGGATGAACGAAAAAACTAAATAAAGACCTCACTTATCCAACAAAATAGGGGATGCCCAAGGCTCATTGAACTTTTTTATGCATAAAC
>JBAWWO010000032.1 GCA_037146715.1 Alphaproteobacteria bacterium | reverse complement strand
ATACATTCTAGCTATTATAGACCCTCTTTTAGGTCTTAGCTACTTCAGCCCCAAGTTTTATCTTCACATAGCGCCAGCCATTTTTGCACAAAATTCCGTGCAACGGGAGTGTTCTTAATGAGTATTACTCCTGCATACATCGCATGGGCGTTTCGGCAGATCTCGGTTGTACACCCTGTTTTTTCAAGCGCTTCTTTTTTAGTACACCCTGCTTGAGAAAAAGCCCTGTTTTCATAGGCAGCCAATACCACATCATGTTTTTGCAGTAAATCGAAAAGCGGTTTGGGATTTTTCAGAAAAACAAATCCACTATCGACATAAATCATATAGGAATTTTCAGGAATTTGATTCAGTGTATCCAAGATAATACGCGGCTTCCAAAGCCAATAGCCCGCCCCTTTTTTCAAAGCCAGCACATCCTTATGCTTTTCTGCAAATGCGGGGTCTAATAATTTCCTATTATAGTTGAAAAAATGACTAACGCCTTTATTTAAGGCCGAGTAGACCAAGAATTTTTGATTTTGACGAAACGCTGCAGGCCCGTCAGCATAAGAGACCATATAAACCGGGATTTCTAGTTCGGCCTCCAGAGGAGTTTTTGAAATATCCGCCAAACAAAAAGCCCGAATAAAGATATATAGGGCAACAAGACACAAGACGGATACTGATATCGTCAAAGTAGTTAGGATACGGGAACCAAAAGGTTTTTTCATCAACTTTCAGAAAAAGTTAAAGCTCTTAAAGCTTTTCGACCTGATCAAAGTCCAAATCGATGGGGGTCGCCCGTCCAAAAATAGAAACGGTTACTTTCACGCGTGCTTTTTCCAGATCAATTTCTTCCACAACTCCGTTAAAGGATGCAAAAGGTCCATCGGAAACACGCACTTGTTCACCCACATCAAAATTAACCCCGTCAACGCCGGCTTTAACGCCCTGCTGCATTTGAGATAGCAACCTGGTTGCTTCGGCTTCACTGACTGGCATAGGTTTGCCCTTGCTTCCCAAAAAGCCGGAAACCCTGGCGATTCCCTTGATCATGTGCCACGTATCGTCATTAAGTTCCATTTTAACCAAGACATAGCCTGGGAAAAACTTTTTATCCGTTGCAACTTTTTTGCCCCGGCGCATTTCAATGACTTCATGACTGGGAACTAATACTTCAGAGATTTGATCTGAAATAGCATTTTTTTCTGCCTTTTCACGAATAGCTTCTGAAACTTTCTTTTCGAAACCAGAGTACACATTGACCACGTACCAACGATGCTGTGCCATGGGTTTAAGCTCCTAATCCTAAAATAAATTTCACAATGCGTATCAGAATATTATCCACAAGCAAAAAGAAAGTGGCCGCGATCATCACAAGAATGAACACCATCACTGTTGTCAATACAACTTCTTTTTGAGAAGGCCAAGATACCTTGGAAATCTCCCGTTTTACTTGTTGAACAAATTCAACTGGATTTATCATTTTTTCCCTACTTTAAACTTGGCAGGAGCGGCGGGTCTCGAACCCACAACCTTCGGTTTTGGAGACCGACGCTCTACCAATTGAGCTACGCTCCTTCATATACAATAAAGGGGCCATCGTCAAGCCCCTCCATAAAGAACACCACCGGACCAAGCCCGGTGGGTTCAGTAAATTAACTACTCAATAATTTTAGAAACAACACCGGCACCTACGGTACGGCCACCTTCGCG
>JBAWWO010000031.1 GCA_037146715.1 Alphaproteobacteria bacterium | reverse complement strand
TTGCCAACTTCAATGTCATTAACTATACTATAAATACAAGCCCTAATCCAACAAACGGAGGTAGTATAAGTGGTGGTGGGCAAATTGCTTGTGGTTCAAATTGCACAATTTTAGCAACAGCAAATGCTGGCTACCAGTTTACAAACTGGATTGAGAATGGTAATATCGTTTCAACATCAAATTCTTACTCCTTCATTGTAAATGGAAATAGGAATATAATACAATGTCGTTTAGTTTAGGGATGATCATAATCGTTTGTAATTCATAGCGTAAGGTTTTTTTTGTTTCATATTTCGCGGAACATTTCGCCCAGGTCTTATGATTTCTCTCGTTGCGGCCACCACTTTATCGAAAGCGGCTATCGCCTTGGGGAATTGTTTTCGTAGCATGACTGCAATCATAATATCTTGTGTCATGGAGATTGCGTTAGTCCTGTTGATCTTTTGGCTGTGCTTCCTGTTTTGATCTGCTTTGAATTCTTGCTTGACTTTTTCTTCTATGGGGTGAGCATAGGCGGCACATAATGTCAGCAAGAATACCTTGGCGAAAAAATCCTGCTTGATGGCCTTGGCTGTCTTTCCCGAAAAATTCTCTAGTTCAGCCCTGCATTTGAGCAACTTATAGGCTTCTTCTTCGTTCCACCTGAGGTGGTAAAGTTCGTCAAACTCTTCATATGGATATTCTTCGGTATCGGTCAGCGAAGTGCATAAAATTTCTGTTTCACCGTTAGCTAAGACCACTTTTATCAGGCGACAGGTAATTTCCTGGTTAATCATGTGGGGATAGTCAGCCAATTTCTTGCGGTCCTTAGGAGGTAGCTTGAAGGTCACCAACCGCTCTTTGTCCGAACTTTCAGAAAATTCTTTTACTTTGAGCCACCAATTATCTTTCAGCCGGACACAAAACTCAATTCCTTTTGCCTTCAACAGAATAAGTAACCAGAAACAAGGATACCCCCGGTCAAGCAATAATAAGTCGCCTTTCTCCATCTTTTCAAGGTGTTGAACCAGCAAATCGCCTTCGCTGCTTTTGTAGGGAGAAATTCGTGCATCAATGGTTATCTGGTTCAGCACATCGTAAAGCAAAGAGGCCATCGCCAGCGAGCGTTCGCTGTCTGCTTTGGGTCCAAACTTCTGCATCCCAAACTCTTCGATAATGCTGGGGTGGTTTGGAAGCATTAAACGCGTGCCATCAACAGCCAAGGTGCGCATGCCGTGCCATTGATAATATTCAGCATGGTCATAGAAGGTTTTAACGGCTACTTCGTTCAACCGAATGAATGCATAGGGTTCTAACTTTGCCCGTGCCTGGGTCAGCGCACCTTTGGTAACCTCCCGAATCTTAAAATCACTCTTGGAAAGTGCTTTGAAAAAGGAGTCCAGCTCGCGTTGTATGGAACTTTTAAAACAGATGATGATTACTATTAAGTTGCTGAATGTAAGCTTTCTATCTCTTGTGAACACCCCCTTCCGGCCGTCTTTTGAACGGCTCCTATACTCTTTGTTTTCGAGTTCATATGTTATATTTTTAGATAGTAGTTCACGATAATCTGCTTTTGGGTTATGGTTCGGGTTACCCCCTATATACCCTCTAAAGGTAGAACATCATCCACACTCTGCCAAATTTTCAAAGAACTATTTTCTGTTTATTTGTAATTAAATCAAGCACTTATATACCTTTGCCTAACTAAACGACATTGGCTTATGATCTTTAATGATGCCGGTAATAACTTTCTCTAAATCATTTTTCCATTGTTTCATCATCAGAGCTCCACGGTTTTTAACAGCAAAAAACCATTTGAACATAACAATTTCTATAATTACCATCCATAGTGTTATTTTGTTGCAGTATGTTGCATCTGATTTAT
>JBAWWO010000030.1 GCA_037146715.1 Alphaproteobacteria bacterium | reverse complement strand
CAGCTGTTCTCGCAACAATGACAGGGATTGCGCCAACATTTTTGGCTGCATTTATAGCTACGTTAAAATTAGTTGTAATCGCTATTCCTTCCGGGATGACACTTGGGTCAGTTATAGAAGGAAAGAATTATTTCAGGTTTGGGGAAGTGAGAGAGGATTATATGAGAACTGAAAAAAATATGTATGATAATTATGGTGGAGGGGGAATATTAAGTGGCTGGCCAGGTAAAATAATAAATTCAACTTTATTGGACGATGACAAATACCTGGATCCGGCCTCTTTGGTTTCTTACTAATTCCAGCTAAGATGACAAATTCAGTTTCAACCCTGTTTTAGTGGGATATTCTATCACAATTGCGGCGCCAGCGATTTTGGGTTACAATAAATTCAGACCTCCAAGACTATCGCAAACTAAACTGCGACTGTTTCGTAAATCAGCAACAAATTTGTATAGGGGAAACAGGTTTCCATTTGATTTAGCGAGGCACAAAGTTGTTTGGCCGCCTGATTGGCCCTAGGGGTTGATAAAGAGTGCAGTCTGATGGTGAGGGTGTTGTTTTGGTAATCTGGAACCATATCGGCATCGCTGGTAAATATTTCTTTCAATAACATCCTGCCGTCTTTGTCGGTGTCTTTGTAGGATTCGGCAAGCAAGTTGAACAGCGCAGATTCGGCACGATAGGTTAACATGATGACTGCATTCTTCAGCTTTTTTCCTTCCTGCTTGAGTTTGTTATAACGTTGTTCCAGTGGCATTTGATCGATCCTGATCCGGGAGGGGACATGGGTCCTTTTAATGGTCAGGTCTTTGATTATTTCTTTGTATTCACTTATCTGTTCGATCAGGGCGGTAGCCTTGCTTAGGCTTTTCATAAGCTGTTCGTGGTTTGTCACATCGCTTTCATCCATTTTTTTAAACATGCGGGCTTCAAGCCTTGCTTTTTTCTCTTTTGCTTTCTTTAACGCATAGGTGAGCTTCTTGTATTCAGGATTGGGTATGGTGAGGGCTTGGTTTACCGATTCTGTCCCGTATTCGACCATCTTGTCAAAATCAAAATCTGCTATCATATACTTAAAAAAGTTTTCTTGCGTCCATCTGGAGAACATCTTTACGGCTATGGTCTGCAAGTTTAATGTAGGGTGTGTTGCTATGATGGATGTCTGGTGGCCGTCCTGGGAGAGTTTGCGCACTTCCCTAAACCATATCCCGTTTATCTGTGTGCCCATCTCGCAAAGCTGCATAGTAGCGTTGGTATTAAAAACTTGTGCTTCAACATCATGGAAAAGTGTTTCGTCCCATCTGTCGGTTACATTTTTACGATAGGAGATTATGGCCACGCTGTATTTATCCCATAGCTTTTTGAACCATGCCGGCTCGTACGCTTCACGGTCGAAGACAAGGGTGAAGACAGGTTCGCCGGGTTCGGGGGGATGGGGTATTGCTTTAAGCAATTTGGGAATGGCTTCTTCGATGGCGGATTTCAGCTTTTCGTTCAATTCGGCTGTGATGACCATCAAAGGTAGCCCCGTCTGGTCGTTTACCCAGAATTCGGTGGTGCCGCTCAAACAAAGCTTTTCGCGCGACACAAAACGCTTGGGCAGGTTGGCAATCTCCCCATGATAAACCAACACATGACCATCGATATAAAAAAACATTTCAGGCATTTGCCCTACATAGGATTGAAGCAGTGCGGTGTGCAGTTCGTCTGACTTGGCCTGGACAAGGATCTGATGGACCTTTTTCCTGAAATAGCTTACTTCCGGGATACGGTCCAGGCCAAGAAGTTTCCCCAGTTCCCCGGGCGGTTGCTTTTTAAGCTGTTCGGGGTTTTTTATCCGGCATAAAGCCATGAAACATAAAGTGAGTATTATATGGTGCAGCCCATAAAAACCAGAGGGAAGTAGTTTAAATGTGTTAAAAAAAAGAGTTAGTCCTTGTGAAACCAAGGCTGGGATAGAAAACAACACCCCTGCATTGAGTACGCTTTCCTGATGTTCGAATAGGCTGGGTGCGTAGGGCTGAGTTCCGGTCACGGCTAAGCCCCGTTCTTCCTGACGGGTTGCGGCGATGCCTATGCCTTCTGATGCTTTGGCATCCTGAAAACTCCTTTCGCTGCGTGTGGTGGCTTGTCTTACCTGTTGTGCAAAGTTTTTTTTAATCGCCCCTGGCTTATTGCATACCGAATGCTGCCCTCGGATATGCCTTCCTGTTTTGCAATGGAATTGACACTTTGCCCTGTGTTCAGCTTGCCTTGTATGCGCTCCAATACTGGTGGTAACAGTTTATGGCTCCGCCCATGGCGCAACTCCGCATTAAAAAAAACGGATTCTCCTTTTTCGCCATATTGCTTCGCCCAACGGCTTACACTATCAAATGACACATGAAAGGTATCGGCTATCTCCTGGATTGTGCAACGTCCTTGCTGTATCAGATTCGATGTGATATAACGAAAACCGCTCAGGTCCCCGGATTCATGTGAATAGATTGACTCCCCACAATGAAAATAGCTGACCTTCCCTTTATAATCACGAACACCTAGCGTACTGTTGACCATCTTGGTGTCGTTCGGAAATATCGGTAATAATAATTGTCCCATGGTTGCAAAGTAAGGGATTTTTAGTTTACGAATACCTAAGC
>JBAWWO010000029.1 GCA_037146715.1 Alphaproteobacteria bacterium | reverse complement strand
GACATGTACATCTCGTACATTAGAAGTCTGAGATCTCGCCGTTTCGCGATGAAGTACTCCAAAAGGCTCTTCCCCTAAAATTTAGATTTTTGCGGGCAATTCGCGTGAAACCAGAGTCGAGGGCTTCGACATGTACATCTCGTACATTAGAAGTCTGAGATCTCGCCGTTTCGCGATGAAGTGCCCCAAAAGGCTAGATTTTAAAGTTCAAGATCTTGATCGCCTCAAAGTTCACGACCTCTCCCCCCACTCTTTTTGTCACGTAGAACTCTACGTAGGGTTTGGCACTATAGGGGTCTCGCAGTACATGCATATTCAGTCTATCTAGAATTTGGTAGGCTTCTTTGAAGTTTCCGAAGGCTCTGGATACCCCAGTAAGGTTGAGGGAACCCCTTCAGCTAAAGAGGGCTGCCACAAATGATGGCCTGAGGTTTTATCCATGAACTTTCGAACTAGGTTATGGGCTGATCGCGACATAAGCCAGCTGCTGCCCGCCAAGTATTCCGTTTTCAGAAGGCTCATTAAATCAATTAAGACGTCGGTCCCTGGTATGTCGCCGAAACTTCCCTCTGATCCTGTTTTAAGATGTTCGAGTTTGCCCCAGGTCCAGGCGCTCTGATCCACCGTTTCATAGGATAGAAAGCCCTTGGGCTTTTTCTGACCGTTCCCTGAAATGAAAGACTCATTTTCAAAGCGCCGCATTTTTTCCGTTACTTTTTGCACCAACCAATCTTCCAGGTTAACAGCTGCATCATCTAATAAAGCCTGCGTTGCCTTTGGTTTAGCATATAGCTCATGAACAGGAATGTTGATTTTGGCAAGGTCCGGCGCTTCCGTTTCGGGGCGATCTTCTTTTTCACCCACCCAACCCACCTGAGGCAATTTTGTATCTACAATCACATCGGCTGAGCTTGACGAAATATTCATGACCCGCGCAATGGATCGAAAGCTGGCACTGCCCTCTAGGTTGCTAAAAATGCGTTCTTGAACCGGGGTGGGGACCACATAGGATCCCGGCACTTCTCCGCGAGATAAAGATTTCGCTTCAAACCCATACTCTCCCTTCCGCAAAAACCCATTGAACCCGCGCAAAGCGCCCTCATATCCTTTCACGTCAGTCCCAGGTCTGCTTTCTGAAAAATTCATTTTGCAAGATAGTTTGTGTTCCAGCTTTTGTAGTTTTTCCTCTTGCTTTTCCTTAAAAGCCTGCAGATCTTCCGTTAGACCGGAAATAGCTGTGTGTAGTGTTTCTAATGTCATTGTGTTCTCCTTTTTTGTTGTTGATAAAAAATCGTCCTTGCGAGAAATGAAGAAGTACGAGTGAAACCAGGGGCAAGGTTTCTGATTGTACTGATGTACATGATGAACCCGAGATCCCGCAGTTTTGCGAAGTAATCGTTAATTTCTCGAAAAATAAATCTGCACTTTCCGATCCTTTGACAAAGCCCCATAAAAAAAAGACCCGTACTGGGTCTCTTTTTCTTGGCAGGTAACAGAAGTTTTCAGGGCCCCGCGCAGAACTGTGTCCGCTAGGGTTTCCCCTTCACCGGGATCTGGCGGATTCATAAAAACGTAGTGTTGCCCTTCTAATAAAAAATCTTCAGGGGCCCGAATCCCCTTTTTCTGATAATCTGAAGACCTCTCAAGTCCCAGGGCCGTTCGCTCTGTATCGCCGTATCGTTGATGCATGGGGAAGCAGTATACTTGCTCAATATCTTCCAGTCCCCCAACTGGTGGAAAATATCCTCCATAGGAATATCGGGGATAACCAGTCACTTCCAATCCTTTCGTCAGAACCTCTCCATTCGGTTGTATTTCCGTCTCAAGAACCAAAGAATTTCTCGTCACCGCAAAGGGTTTTCGGTAAAGACTTTCTCCTCTTCTTTTCGATAGATTTTCAGCAAGCCAGGAATCCGCACTAAAGGGCACCCACTGGTGATCTGCATTTTGGTAAAACCCTTTGCCCAGGAAAATAAAATCCACCCACTGAACTTTGCTATGGGGTTTCAGCATTTCTGACGCCCCATACTGAACGTGACCTCTCTTATATAAAGGTGTCATCCCAAAAGACCGGCCATTCACAATACGTTCAACAGTGCAGTCATTTTCGTAAATCCCTGCTTCCAAGGTACAGAACAGGCTCAAATTTTGGGGCAAAAAATCCACAGATTCCAGAGTCCCCTCATCCATAGGCATTTCCAAAACCGCCAAATCTTCGTACACCCCATCAGTTGAGGGGGCTTCATAGCCACCCACGCGAAATCTTAGTGTCCTCAAATCCTCATTGATTGAAAATAACGTCATCTTCGAAGCACGAAGTGCCGAAGGACCCATTCTTAAACATGGTCTGCGAAGACGGAAAATAATACTCTTTTGAAATTTAATTAAAGAAGTGTTTTTACTTATTATTATTTGATTATATCTTTTTATACTTCATTTTATTTCAAATGTCAATACCCTCCAATACAAAGTTGCCTTCCTCGGACTTGATCCAAGGATCTCCGCGTAAGATAAAAAAAGACCCAGAGAGATTTCTCTCTCTGGGTAAGTTTATGGAGGTATAACATGAAATCCAGGCATTGCGCCCGGATAGAACAGATATAGAAACTATTTTTTCATTTTCAAGTAAAAAAGTTATTTTTATTTAAAATATTTTTAATAATAAAGAAATTACAAGGAATTAAAATTGTAAAAATAAAGAATAGGAACCCAACCGCCACTACTTTCCTTGGGCTCGACCCGAGGAGAATCACCACACCCCTGCAAGGCTATTGATGACGGGAAAGAGGGGGAAAAGCTGTCCCAAAAGGATAGCTTTCTAAAAACTCAGATTTTGCGGGCAATTCGCGTGAAACCAGGGTCGAGGGCTTCGACATGTACAT
>JBAWWO010000028.1 GCA_037146715.1 Alphaproteobacteria bacterium | reverse complement strand
CGTCCTCAATGGAATTCTTTGCTTTAAAAGCAATAACATAATTCATAAAAAATGGGTTAAAGTTTCGCCTAAGTCCTATGATACCGCTCAAAATAAAGCGGTTTTTTCAATTGAACCCCTCTCTTCTCGCCGTAAAGACCTTAAGCACCGGGAAGATCCTGAAAAATTAGACTATGCCACAGTCCTTGAACCAAATTTAGTTATTTTGTCTGCAAAATAATTATCTGATTTTTCTGATCTTTTGAAAAAATTGATCACAACCCTCTTGTCAATAAGGATTTATATCCTATATATGGTTCAATAGTTTTTTATTAGGAGATTGAAGAATGAAAAAATTAAATATTCTTGCGCTTATTTTATCGGGTGCTTTGATGGGCAACCAAGATAGTATGTCCGCCGCCCGAGATTATGACCCTTTTGGTAGGGATGGTGCTGCACAATCTGCCGGATTTACTAGTCTTGAGCAGCTTGCAGATGCTGCTCGAAGAGCTGGCCCCGACGTCTACGCAGAATTTTTGCAGTTAACGGATTTTATCACAAACCTGGACGATTTAGTTAGGGCTATGGAATTGCCCCCCCCTCTGCCCGTTCAACATCTTCGACCAGCAGAACTAGATGATAATGACGATGGTGATGAGGCTCAGCCAGCAGAACCAAGATCGGATGAGGATGAGGATGAGGATGAGGATGACTATAACAGTCCTGAAGCCAGACGGGTTCGTGAAGAGCAAGCAGCGGCCGAGTATCAACAAAGACAGCGTGAGCATGAAGCCCGCGCTGAACAAGATCGACAAGAGGCACTCCGTCGCGAGCAAGAAGCTGCTGCCGCACAGTTGGTCCATGAACTCGAACAGATTCGCATAGTTACAGAACAAGCTCGTACAGCCGAGAACCAAGCCATTGCCACTGGTGTGTATAACTACGGCAACCCAAACACGACGATGCAAGCTGTAAAAACAGTCTTTTTTAGTCTTTCTGAGAAACTTAATGCGCTAAAAATGTTTGGTGCAACCCTTTTAGGCCATATTTTAGAGCTGAATGAGTTTGGGTGCCTAGATGGAGATGTTGTCAATAGAATCAAGACCACCTATGAAACTGGACTTGCATCCGCAAAAAATCCAGGATGGTTCACAGATGCTAATCACCCAGGACAATTTGCATCACATAGAAAAGTTCTTGAAAATATTTTAGAGAAACATATTTCTGCTTACCAGGAAATCTATAAGCCGTTATTAGATCAATTTAACCACCTTGCACAGAGAGCCCTTTCTTTTCAAGCAGCCTTAGAAAGCAGTGGTTATGTTAACAAGATTCCCGTCAAAGCAACAGGAGATGATGAGTACCCCCGTACCATCCCACAAGGGAAAGAAGCAGAGGTTCTAAGTTTTTGGAATGCACTAGAAGAACTGCGTTACAGAGTAGAAACTCGTCAACAAGAATTGCGTTTTTTACAGATGACTCATGAAAACCTCAAGGGCTCTGTAATGTCTTATCTTATCGGCCTTGTGCATCCAAAAGCAAAACGGGCTGTTGTGCAGACTGACGTGAAAACCTTAACTATCAATGAACCCTATATGTCTCTTCTACAGCGATATGCAGGCGGACAGGAAGCCCGCGACTTGGAACAAGAAGTTCTAGCGATTCTGCCAAGTAAGTCTATATCACCTGTGGTTAGATTTCTAAACCTTAAAGATGCTGAACCTGCACCTGTGGTTGCTCCAGAACCTGTATACATTCCACAACGGGTTGTGCGCCAAGAAGAGTTTTTTACAGCAGCTGATCTAGCCATATTAGACACAGATATTGATAAAATTGCACGAGCTGGGGGCCATCAATGGGGAGCCGCAGAAGGGATTATGGCTTATGGAGATGGTCGCTTTACTGATTTTTCAAAACAGCTTTATCTCATTTTAGAACGTCAACTAAGCACCCGTGGTTTCTATCCAGATAAAGACCCTGGAGATCTTCCAAATCAATGGATATCTAATTGGGAATTCAATAGAATCTGCCCAATATCTAGTGAAGGAAAACTCAGAATCATCCCTAGAGAGGAAACAACAATGGCTGTTAATCAGTTTTTGAAACCTTGGATAGAGTCCTTAGCGCAAAGAGGCATAATTCCCCCAGATCGCTTAGCTGAGCTTAACGTCGGTTTGGATTATAACTTAAGTCTAGTAAATGGCTATGGAACCCTCCAGTTTAGGAATTTCTTAACAACCCTCTGGCTTATAAGAACACTAGACTCTAGCCTGAAGAGCCATCCTGATCAAGCCCTACAGCAGAACTGGAGCACACTTATTATGCAGGCTTCTGAGTATATTGCAGAAAACACACATTGTGCTGCTGGTTCTGAAGGCCGCAGCCTTTTATTAAGGCTACAGCTCTTAAAATTTTTAAAAGAGTTTATGCCAACTAAGGAAATCGTTACATACAAATAATTAGATAAGAGTCCATCATCCCCGGGCTTCGGCTCGGGGGTTTTTTCTTCCCCTTCAACTCTCTCGACAGTTTCTCCAATTTTTGTTATAAAAATATCAAGGAGATCGCCCATGAATCTTGATAAATTTACCGATCGCGTTAAGGGTTTTTTACAGTCCGCCCAAACCCTCGCCCAGAATTCCAATCATCAACGGCTGTTGCCTGAACACTTATTGAAAGTTTTTCTAAGTGATCCCCAGGGCTTGGCCGCAAATCTCATTGAATCCGCCGGTGGTAATATCCAACTAGCCCAAGTTGAAGTTGAATCTCTGCTCAGCAAAGTGCCCCAAGTCCAGGGCAGTGGTGCTGAACAAATCTACATGACCCCTGACCTTTCAAAAGTTCTACAAGCTGCTGAGAAAGCTGCGACAAAAGCGGGCGATTCCTTCGTCACCCTTGAATACATCTTGTTGGCCATGGCTTTAGAGTCAACCCTGGCCGTTTCTAAAGTCTTTAAGGCCGCCGGCGTTACAGCGCAAACCCTCAACACGGCCATTCAGAATCTCCGAAAAGGCCGCGAAGCCCACTCCAGCAGCTCAGAAGACACCTATGACGCTTTGAAAAAATATGCCCGGGACTTAACCCAAGCTGCCCGCGATAATAAATTAGACCCCGTGATCGGTCGGGATGAAGAAATTCGCCGCACCATCCAAGTTCTGGCCCGCCGCACCAAAAACAACCCCGTGTT
>JBAWWO010000027.1 GCA_037146715.1 Alphaproteobacteria bacterium | reverse complement strand
ACGTTCAGCAGCTTCACGAGCTATACGGTCAGCTTGTTCACGTTCAGCAGCTTCAAGAGAAGCCCTTGTCTCCTCTAGTTGTATTTGTAACGCGGTTACTTCTGTTTGAACAGAGACAATTTGGGCTCGAAGAGGTTCCATTTCAGAGAGAGTTTGGTTGATTTCAACTGAAAGTCTTTGGTCTTCTTCGCTAGCTACATTTACTAGATAACTTAATGCATCAGATTTTAGAATGGCCGAGGCCTGAGGGATGAAGGCATCAGGAAAAGCATTTAGGTTTTCGGCCGCATCGATTTGAACGATAAGATCAGTTAAGCGTCTTATAGCAACTTCGATGTCATCAGCTGGAACCTGGGCCGCATCCTCTGCGACGGGATTCCTTTGTATCCAATCTAAAACGATACTCAAAGCGTTCGAGAGATTGGTATGAGTTAGAAGTACGTGGGCTTCGTTTTCCTGCTCAGGAGTCCCATAATTGTAAACTTGACCCAGAACGTCGAATATATCTTGGCGGACATAAAGTAGATCTAACCTCCCTTGAATGTGGTCTAATTCTGTCTGAAGTCCTGCCAATTCATGATTTTTTATTTGAAAGGATGTAGTTTTTTCATCAAGTGCAGCTTGCAAACCGTCAATCTGACGCTGTAAAGTTTCCAGTGTATCTTGGTCTGGGTTGAAATGGTTTTTTAAGGTAGACAGCTGCATTTTTAATGATGCTTGAAGAGCCTGGTCTTCTTCAACCGCTGCTGCGTGGGAGCGGGAGATGATAATGTCTAGACCCTCTACAATTGGTCTAATTGCGTCTTTATGAGGTGCTTCAATGTGTTGAGATCCTAATAAATTTTTAAATGCATGAAGGTCAGCAGAGGTTATAGATCCTAGGTTTTCATGAGCTTCAGATCGTGCAGAAAGCGAAGATATGGATTGTGCGACTGTTTCTTTAGGGGCAGCAACATAGGCTGCAACCGTCTGCATAAGGGGTTCCGCTTTTAGGTATGCATCACTCAGCACCAGCGCCATATCGTTAGCTCTTCCTTGTTGTGATAACAAGCTATGCAATGAAGCTTGGTCAGCACTTTCGTCAAGAAGCCTTTTCATAATATGATTGTGAACCTCAGGAGTTAGTCCGAATAAAGGCATTCTAGCTTTCATAGTGGTAGAAAGTCTTGGTTGTGGAATATCTTGTGCCGCAGCATATACATTTCCCATATCAACGATTTGGTGCAAACAAGTAGCCAGGACCATATAGCCCAAAAAATTTGTTGTTGTCTTCTTCATTTTTAAACTCCTTTTTCTGAAAAATATTGGTAACTAAAATATATAAGAAAGTGACAGGGCCACAGAGTGGTATCGAATCTTAGTATTCAAAGACTCCAATTCATTTTCTCCTACGCCAAGGTTATATTCAGATTGTAAAGATTTAGTTTTGATTTTTTTATATCCTTCGTAGGCATATTCAGCTTTTAGAAGCCAAGAGTTGGAAAGATGGTTTATAATGCCACCTCCAATGGAAGCTCCCCAAACATTTTGTTTCTGAGCTGTTTTAACCGCGTCTTGGCTAGCTCCTTGCATACGTGTTTGAAATTGGCTATATAAAAGACCTGTACTCAAGAAAATACCCAAATTATCTGTCGCATAATACCCTGCTTTTAGAGCACCTCCCAAAGTGAAGTTGCGTCTTAACTTTATAACAGCGCCTCCCGTAGAAACCGGCAGACCAGCTGGTGTATTAATTACGGGCACCGTTACTTTTTGATCACGATCGTTTGATTGAACATAAAGCTCTGTTTCGGTAAACATATCGCTCCATTTGTGGTGATATCCACCCAACAAGCGACCAGATACAGAAAAAGGATTAGACAGTTTTCCTGTGCCGTTTCCTATATTTGTTCCTCCCGCAAGATTGGTTGCCATGATTCTCGCTTTTGCAGCCGCCGGTTTCACACCCACAAGTCCTGCGCCGGCATAAAAGCCATTCTTATGTTCCGCGTTCGCTGTCATTGAAAGAGCTGCAATACTAGATACTAATAAAATTTTCTTAATCATTTTTCTTCACCACATGTTTATTTTTACAACCCTTAAAAGCCAGGTTTTGAAACTAGCCCCAAGAACACCTAGACTGCACCCTTATCGGAATGAGCCCGCTTACAACAGCTCTAGATTCATCTAGAACAGAAATCACGACAGATCTTTTTGGAAAAAATCTTCATCTAGGATCTCCTATATGTGTCTTCTGTTTATAAGTCAAGTTTTTTTTGCTCAGTCCTCATGATGCTTTTTTTATGGATCTTTCTGTCCTTTGGGCCTAAAGGATAATGCGAAAGGGACAGGTTTTAGGCAGTTCAGGTTATCCCCAAAGCCATCTTCTAAGAGAAAAAGATCTTACAGGTTGATGAGGAGTGTGTGTTGTTTTGATTTTTAAGGCTGACGGTGCACTTGAGAGAGAATCTTTTCTGATATTCTCAACAGGTTTTAGAGGCGATAATTTATGGATGGCCCCCTTCTTTGGAGAATCAATTTCTTGGGATAACAATTCTAGGCGCAGTTTAAAGAGCTGCAAAGTTTTAAGTTTGTTTTTTAGCAGTGTCCTTACTTGTTTTTTAAATATACTTACATCTGTTGCTTTTTGAGTCCTCTTTTCTGAAAGCCAGGTGTAAAGTTCCTGAATCGTAGATCGTGCTTCCATATCTTCGTCGACAAACACAGGCAATTGGTTTATTGCGCAGTGAATGCATCGTTGCAGCCCTTCTATTGTGGGACCTTTTAATCCTTTTAGTGAAGCGCGTAGATTATTAAGTATTATGCAGATACTTTCTAAGGTTTTCAGCTCGTTGTCACGAACGTTAAATTGAAATGAGATGCTTGGTTCTTGAAGTTCTAAATTCTTGTTTGTAGGGATGGGAGATGAAAATTCAGATAGTGGAGGGAAATCTATAGGAATTTGTTGGGAAACTACCAAAGGATTCTGATTTTCAGCAAGAATATCATCAAATTCTTCGGTAGCATCTTTTCTCTCATCAATCTGACGCTCCAAAGTTAGCAGCGTATCTTGGTCTGGGTTGAAATGGTTTTTTAAGGTAGACAGCTGCGTTTTTAATGATGCTTGAAGAGCCTGGTCTTCTTCAACCGCTGCTGCGTGGGAGCGGGAGATGATAATGTCTAGACCCTCTACAATTGGTCTAATTGCGTCTTTATGAGGTGCTTCAATGTGTTGAGATCCTAATAAATTTTTAAATGCATGAAGGTCAGCAGAGGTTATAGATCCTAGGTTTTCATGAGCTTCAGATCGTGCAGAAAGCGAAGATATGGATTGTGCGACTGTTTCTTTAGGGGCAGCAACATAGGCTGCAACCGTCTGCATAAGGGGTTCCGCTTTTAGGTATGCATCACTCAGCACCAGCGCCATATCGTTAGCTCTTCCTTGTTGTGATAACAAGCTATGCAATGAAGCTTGGTCAGCACTTTCGTCAAGAAGCCTTTTCATAATATGATTGTGAACCTCAGGAGTTAGTCCGAATAAAGGCATTCTAGCTTTCATAGTGGTAGAAAGTCTTGGTTGTGGAATATCTTGTGCGGCAGCATATACATTCCCCATGCATACGATTTGTTGCAAACAAGTGGCCAGGGCCATATAGCCCAAAAAATTTGTTGTTGTCTTCTTCATTGTTATACCTTTTTATAATATTTTTGGATTTTTTTTGAATAAAAATCTTCTTCTGGGGGTGTATATATTCAGAATTTTTTAAAAAGTCAAATTTTTTTACTAATACTTTTCATGTAAGAGAGCAGGGTTTTCTTAGAAATAGGCTATTTCCAAAAATAAGTAGTTCTTGTGAAGGTGCAGGCTCTCGGATTTCTATTATAGGAAAAAGTATATTTTGGAATACATTCTCCTGGATTCAATTGTATGGCCTTGTTGCATAAGTAGGGGTGGTTCGTGGTTGAAGGAGAGAGCTAAAAG
>JBAWWO010000026.1 GCA_037146715.1 Alphaproteobacteria bacterium | reverse complement strand
ATTCTAGCTATTATAGACCCTCTTTTAGGTCTTAGCTACTTCAGCCCCTTTTTTTATATTGCTCTTCGCCAATAATCTCGACCACAGCAGATTCAACGGCATTGAAATCAAAATCTTGCTCTTCTTCCAAAATAGCCTTAGCCACATTCAGAGCTTTAAGTCGGCTGGTGGGCCCCGCACCCAAGCGCGCAATCCGATTGGCCGTTTCTAAAGCGCTATCACGAGAATCTTCGGGTAAATCCCGAACTGCCCTGGCAATCAGAAAGAAAGAAACCTCACCCTTAGCACGAGCATATGCTCGTTGACAAAATTCAGAAAGAAAGCCGAACACCGTCTGGCGCCCAGGAACAGTTCGCATAAGATTGGTGACTTCATCATCATCAGATCCTGCAATTGGATAAGAAGCCTTCACGCCAGGAATCCCAGCCACTATTTTTCGATTACGCATGCCATTTATAGCGGTATCAACGACAGTTTCTCGTGTAAAAGGACTTTCATCCACAGTAAGTGTTGGCAAAAGAGGTTGTCCATCATCGCCATCATTATCACTGTCATCGTCATTTGGGACTGTACCAAAAGCAACTTCCTTCTGAACATTCAACCTCTGAATCGTCTCAGCTTGAAGGCTGACAATATCACGCAAATTTTGTGAAGAAGAGTCAGAACCTTCAGCATCAGACTCTTCAGACTCTGATGCTGCACAAAATCCATCCGTTACTAAGCCTGCGCTCAATAGCAAAGCCAAGGTTGCATAGCCCAATATTCTGGAAAATCTAATATTCTTCATTTGCGGTCTCCTAACCAATACTGTGTATAACTACTATTTTTAAAACACAAGTAATTTTTTAAAAAAAAAGGGCGAGTTATTCACTCGCCCCTAAAGTCTAACAGGGAGGCTTTACGTCCAAAGACGTAAAAAGGGACCTAAGTCCCTTTTCTGGGCTTTGCACCCAGAACTTTGATCTGCTTCCGCAGAAACTCGTTGAACAAGGAAAATCTTCTTCATCCAGTCCTATGCCTTCTTGATAGCGAACAACCGTCAGCTTATCCATGCCAAAGAAAGCAGGATACCCATGCGGGAAACGCATGGCGATACAAACCTTGAAATTTTATCTAAAAGGCACCATATATTATGACATGTCTATGAATTGGAAAGATTTAGGTTTTGAAAACAGCCCTGGGGAAACTAGAGTAGTTGTTGCCATGTCCGGCGGTGTGGATAGTTCAGTTACAGCGGCTTTGCTAAAAGAAGCTGGTTTTGATGTGATTGGCATTACTCTACAGCTGTATGATCACGGGCTAGCTGTAGCTAAAAAGAAAGCCTGCTGCGCTGGGCAAGATATCTATGACGCGGCGCAAGTGGCCCAGAAAATGGGGTTTCCTCATTATGTATTAGACTATGAATCTGTCTTTAAAGAAAAAGTTATTGATGATTTTGCTGATAGTTATCTACGCGGCGAAACCCCTATTCCTTGCGTTCAGTGTAATCAAGAAGTCAAATTTAAAGATCTTCTAAAAACAGCCAAGGAATTGGGTGGGCACGCTTTGGCCACGGGCCATTATGTTCAGCGTAAAATAGGCGCAAAAAAAGTTGAGCTTCACCAAGCTATAGACCCTGCAAAGGATCAAACCTATTTTCTTTTTGCAACCGCTCAAGATGAGTTGGATTTTCTACGATTTCCCCTGGGGGGGCTTACGAAAGACAAAACCAGAGCCCACGCAGAGCGACTAGGACTGTTGGTGGCCGACAAGCCAGATAGTCAGGACATCTGCTTTGTGCCTAATGGAAACTATGCGGAAGTTATTAGCAAGTTGCGGCCTGAATCAAATCTTCCCGGCGACATTGTTCATATGGATGGAACTTTTTTAGGGAAGCATCCCGGTATTATTCACTATACTATTGGACAACGTAAGGGCTTGGGTGTTGGGGGACGTCGCGATCAGACCGATCCTCTTTATGTTGTGCAGTTGCGCCCAAAATCCCGCCAAGTCGTGGTGGGCCCCAAGGAAGCCCTAGAAACAAAAGAGTTCCATATAAGAAATCTGAATTGGTTGGGGGATGCTCCCTTATCAGGCCCTCTTGAGTGTCAGGTTAAAATTAGGTCATCTCAAATCGCCTTACCCGCAATCCTTGAGCCCGCAGACTCTTCAGGGCGCGGTAGGGTGACCCTGAAAAACCCTGAACAAGGAATTTCTCCCGGACAGGCGTGCGTCATCTATGAAGGCCCCAGAGTTCTAGGGGGTGGGTGGATTATTTCCTCCCCAGAAAATGTTGCAAAACGACAACAGGAATAAAGTTACTTTTGCCCAGTTTAAGAATTAGGTCTTGCTTTTTAGTCCACATTCCATTGAGATGGGGGTGTAGAAAACATAGTTTTAGGAGACTTTAATACAATGAAAATAAAAAGCATAATATTAGCCAGCGTTTCTTTGCTAGCACTTAGTGCAACAGCTAAAGTTCAATCTGGAAAAGGGCCTACACTCAAAATTGGTGGAAGCTTAACAGCAATGGGTATTGCGACAAATCAACAAGTTCGCACAACTCAAAACACTAACGTGTTCACAAAAGGTAACATTATGTTCAACGTTGGGGGAGAATCTTCCAATGGCTTAACATATGGTGCTGCAGCCGTTCTTGAATTAGATCGCGCTAAGTCAAACTCTGATCGTATCAGTGAAGCTTATGTCTACATGACACATGCTGACACAGGTACATTCATGATCGGTGACGTGAATGGCGTTGAAAAGACCCTTATGTATACTGGTGTAGACGTACTCGGTGGTAACGGTGGTCCTGGAAGCACAGACTTGTCAAAGCTTGTGAACACTCCAGTGGGCGTTGATTACAACTCATCCATTGCGCCTTCAGAAGATACAGCTTCAAAGATCGTTTATATTTCACCAAATGTAAGCGGATTCCAAATGGGGCTGAGCTTCACACCTAACACAGCAAACGTTGGACGCACACCTGGTGTAAGATATTTCAGCGGATCAGCGACGCCTAACCATGGACCTTCTACTCGCTATAGTGTGAATCAATTGGCAGGTGCTGTTTCTTATAACAAAGCTGTTAACAATGATTTGAACTATGGTTTGTACTTGGCTGGAACAACAGCCGAAGGAAAGCCTGCTCAGACAAATGATTCTGTTAATGGAGAACAGTCTACTGGATTCAAAGTTCACAACGAAAATCAATGGCAATTTGGTACATTGGTTGACTATCGGAACTTCCAATTCGGTGCGACCTATTTTGACAAGGGTAATTCTTTGATCAGAACAGATCGTAAGTTCACAAATACACATGGGTATAACGCAGCAGTTGGTTACAACTTAGCAAGCAATACAAATGTGTCTTTGGGATGGACTCATACTCAACGTAAAGTACAGAACGGAAAAGCTAAGGCAGACATTGCTACAGCAACTCTGGATCATGTAATCGTTCCAGGTTTGGTTGGTTTCGTAGAAGTTGACTACATGAAGCTTCATACAACACCTGGTCAGTTAGTTTTGCGTGGTACAACGACTACGGCAGCTCTGACTTCTTCAGATATTTATGATAACTATCCAAGCAATAACAAAAACAACATTGCAACAGTTGCAATGGTTGGTACAAAGATTCGCTTCTAGAGCTTGCTTTAGAAACATTCTTACGAGAAAGGGGCCTTCGGGCCCCTTTTTTGTTGGGGTAAAAACCTAGGTTTTTAGGAAAAGTGGCGGCGCCTACTCTGAAATACTCTACTCTCCATCATCCTCACCCCCTGAAAGGACGCAGAATTCATTTTTCTTCGAGCTTCAACCCTGATGACAGTATAGCCTGCACTCTGCTGACCCTCGACTCAAAGCCAATAGATTTACTGAAAGAACTTCCTATTCTGACAAAAAATCAGAATCAAAGGGAAGATTCTCTTAACACCTGACAAATTTCAAATTAGACCAGAGTTTGGGAATTTTCAGAAGGGAAAGAGCGGCGTTGAGGATTATTCTGAGAC
>JBAWWO010000025.1 GCA_037146715.1 Alphaproteobacteria bacterium | reverse complement strand
AAAAGTGAACGGGAAACTAATGAGCAACAACTCGTGATAAGTCTCAAATTTGACTTTATAGCCCAACTAGTATACCGTGAAGATACCAAAGTTTGATAATAAGTAGAAAAAAGTATGTATGTATGAGTATACTCTTGCTCTAATTGATCGGAGATAATAACATGGATTATACTAATTTTAATACTAAACAGCTGATGGCGAAATTAGATGAGCTTGAAATGCTTAACTCAAAGTTTCTGAGAGAAAAAGAACAGGCACAAAATCTTGATTTCGCTTGGTCTGGCAATTTGGGTCACTGGTACTGGAATATAAAAACAAATTCTGTTGAATGTAATAATTTGAAAATTACTACATTGGGTTATACCATGGCAGAAGTACCTTCTAGACTGACATATCAGTTTTTTACTGAAAAACTGCATCCTGATGACTACCAGAACACTATGAATGCAATGCTTTTGCACATGCAGGGAAAAGTTAATGCCTACGAGACTGAGTACAGAATTCAGGCAAAGGATAAGAGCTGGAAATGGTTTTATGATCGTGGGGTAATAACGCAAAGAGATTGTAATGGAAAGCCTGAATTCATATCCGGTATTGTCTTTGATATAACTGCCAGAAAAGAACATGAGCAGGAACTTACTGCTTTTAAGAACAATCTTGAAGTAATCATTCAACAAAAAACAGCGGAATTACTTATTGCAAATAAGGAACTTGTTTTTCAAAACGATGAGAAAGCAAAGCGTGCCGAGAATCTCGTTTTTGTCAACAAAGAGCTGAAGTTTCAAAGTAAAGAAAAAAATAAAAGAGCAGCAGAGCTAGCCATGGCAAATAAAGAACTCATATTTCTAACTAGAGAAAAGGAAGACCGAGCAGCGGAGCTAGTGATTGCCGATGAAGAGCTTGTGTTTCAAACTGGAGAGAAGGCAGACCGGGCAGCCGAGTTAATTATTGCTAATAAGGAACTAGTCTATCAAAATACTGAAAAAGAAAAGCGCGCAACCGAGTTGCTCATTGCCAACAAAGAACTGCTTCATCAAAAGAAAGAGATAGAAGAGTTTAACAAGCAATTGGAATCTCGCGTTATTGAAAGAACGACTCAACTTGAATCAGTGAACAAAGAGTTAGAATTGAGTGAAAAAAAATACAGCAGTTATATAGAAAATGCGCCTGACGGAGTTTTTATAGCTGATGAAATGGGACATTACCTAGAGGTCAACATTTCTGCCTCCGAGATAACTGGCTATAGTAAAAATGAACTTATTCGAATGAGTATAGGCGAGATAATACCTATAGAGTATCAAGAAGCTGGTATGAATCATTTTAAAAAATTATTGGAGACGGGTTCATCGAGTGGGGCAATGCAATATAAACACAAAGACGGTTCGACGCGATGGTGGACAGTAGATGCAGTAAAGCTCTCAGAGTATCGCGTTTTAGGATTTGCAAAAGACATTACTAATCAAAAAATTAATGAAGATGCACTTGCTGATCTTAGAAACAATCTTGAAGCAATCGTTCAACAAAAAACAGCGGAATTACTCATGGCAAATATTGATCTTGTGCAGGCTTACGATACTACTATCGAAGGTTGGTCGCGTGGGATGGACCTACGGGATAAAGAAACCGAAGGGCATAGTTTGCGTGTGACCGAAATGACCGTGCGCCTAGCGGAAAAATTTGGCATTGATAAGACGGCCTTGGTAAATGTACGGCGTGGGGCACTTTTACACGATATGGGTAAAATGGGCATTCCAGACAGCATCCTTCTAAAGCCCGGAAAACTTACCGACGAAGAATGGGTGATCATGCGGAAACACCCGCAGTTTGCTGTTGACATGCTTTCGTCTATTACCTATCTTCAATCTGCAATGGATATCCCATTCAGCCATCATGAAAAATGGGATGGGAGTGGGTATCCGCAAGGATTGAAAGAGAAATCGATTCCTTTGGCTGCCCGAATATTTGCCATCGTGGATGTGTGGGATGCCCTACGATCTGAACGTCCCTATCGGGAAGCATGGCTGGAAGAGAAAGTGATTGAACACATCAAAGCCGCTTCAGGCAGCCATTTTGACCCTGAAGTAGTCGAGATCTTTCTTAATATGGTTGATGAAAGAAACCCCAGAAGTCTTATGTGAAATATTGAACTTTTCCAATACGGTAATAGCGCAGGGCAATTAGCAAAATCAATTATTAAATGTATTAAGGAGTAATGTTTTAGCATAGTAAAGATAATCACTGAAAGGTGTCATACTTATTTTCAAAATAACACGTGAGCATGTATTCTCGACTATACTATAGTTTAATTAGCGAATGAAATTTAACGTTTTTCATATCAAGATTGTTATGAAGGATCTGAGAAGCGTAGGGATACCTTAATTGTGTCATATAAGAATGACTGCAAAATTGACTGCAGAGCCGATGATAATAGACCATAATGGATATAACTACATACCATTGACATGCTTCTTAAAGCAAGCTATTTCAACGTATGTATAATTAGATCGTACTACTTATAACTGCCATTGTTTTTAATTGACATGATGAATCGGGGGATTTTATCACCCTGCGCATTTTCTTCAGCTTCAGCTGAGTAGAAAAGGCGACAGCGTAGGGAACGAAGTGACTGGAGGTATTCTCCACCAATGCTTGAAAAGCTCCCGTAGGACTTTGTTGCTACGGATGCAAATTGCTTATCACGTATGAAAAATACGTTCTTCACAATTTCATCCTAGCGCCTCGCCCTAAGGGAGCTTTTCTATGCATTCCAATGAAAAGGATGGGAGGATTTTATCCCCCTGCGCATTTTCTTCAGCTTCAGCTGAGTAGAAAAGGCGACAGAGTAGGGAGAGCAGCGACTGGAGGTATTCTCCACCACAAAAACGTTCACAAACGTTAACGAATGTGCACAAAAGGTGCTGGGGAACCTATCATCAAGTGATTTGATCAGGCTTTTTTATAAGATATGAAGCTGTTAGACCTAGAAGAATCAGCGTTGCACCTATAATTCCCTGATAGCCTAATCGTTCATTGAGAATTATCCATCCTAAAACCGCTGCAACTAATGGATTTAGCGCACAAAAAATACCTGTTCGTTCAGATGAGGTATACCTTTGGGCTACAGGCTGAAGTGTGAATCCGAACCCCGTGCAGACAATAGCCAGCGCAATGATGATCGCCCATTCCTGTCCACTTGAGGGGAGGCGGGGTGTCTCAAAGAGGAATGCCGCAAAGAGGCTGAATAGACCCAGGAAACCAACCTGAAGCATACCCAGGATAAAAGGATCATCTTTGACGGCGAGTCGATCCGTCAATATAATTGCTGCAGCATATAACAGGGCAGCTAAAAGACATAACAGTTCGCCTTGGGTCAGGGATACAGTGTTTCCATGAAGGGTCAAAAGGCCAACGCCAAGCAATGTAACTGCGGAGCTGATATATACGGAAGCTGTAGGTAGTTTTTTACGTAGTATAGCTTCAAAAATCGGTACGAAAACAATGGCTGTGTTCTCAAGGAAAGCTGTCATAGATGAACTTGTTGTTTGAAGACCAAACAGCTCGGCGGTCATCACTGCAAAGAAGACCAGGCCTAATAACATACCGCGCAGAAGAGTCTGAATTTGCAAGTGAATAAATCTTTTCCAAAATATCATTACCAGCAAGGCAAATGCTAGGAGAAATCTAATCGCAAGAAGCGTGAAGGGTCCCATAGCTTCAAGACCTGTTTTCGTGAGTATATACGATGTGCTTCTTGCGATTATTAAAGCTGCGAGAAGCAATTCGGCATTCCTTCGAGTCATTATGTTCACCTTTCTTGAAGTGGTTTTCTTGACATAAATATAAAACTGATTTATCTTTGAGTAAAGAGAGATTAAATCACTACATATATGACATAATGTCAATGAAAGGATATAGCTATGGATACAGAAAAATGCAAAGTGCTTTTATGTGCCATTGAAACCGGAAGCTTTTCAGCAACAGCCGAGAAGCTTGGGTATACGCCATCTGGTATCAGCCGCATGATGGCGGCAATGGAAAGCGAAATGGGGTTTCCTCTGCTTTCGCGTAGTCGTATGGGAGTGACTCCCACGATGAATTGCGAAAAAATGCTACCTGTAATTCGAGAACTTGTTCGCCTGGGAGAGCAATTTGATCAAATGTCTGCTGAAATTTGCGGCCTCGTTACGGGTAAAGTTTCGATAGGGGTTTCGTATTACGCTTATTATCGATGGCTATTCAAACTGATAGTACTGTTCCGTGAAATCTATCCCAATATCGAAGTGAACATTCTTGAAGGCAACAGCAGTTCACTGAGCAGCGCAATGGATGAAGGCAGAGCTGATTTATGCATTATCAGCAGGCGCGAGGGTAATTTCAGGTGGATTACCTTACTTGAAGACCCTATGGTTGCGTGGGTACCAGAGACACATCCTCTGGCGGCGGCAGAAAAATTCCCGATTCACGCCTATGAAACAGAGCCATTCATAGACACTTTCCCTGGGCAGGATACAGATAACGCAAGAATACTAGCGAGAAATAATATCAAGCCCAATATTCGTTTTACAACTTCTGATAGTCTGGCGACTTATTATATGGTAGAAGCTGGACTTGGGATGAGTTTAAACAATTCTATAAATGGTAAAGATCTGAATGGGACTGT
>JBAWWO010000024.1 GCA_037146715.1 Alphaproteobacteria bacterium | reverse complement strand
AAAAAATCCAGAAATTTAGAAAATCCCTCAGACCTCACTTATGCAACAAGGTCCAGGGCTATTGTTACAAACGAAGGCCAATATTTTGAAATTAATCTAGAAATAGGAAAATTCATTGAGGGGACAAGCTATCCAGAACCGCTCTCAAGAGCTCGTTTTGAAAAAAGCAGCCTATTTGATAATGATCAGAAAATTTGTCATATTCTGTATAGCAGAAGAAAAATTTTTCTTGTGGAAAGCACTCTTGGAAGTGCAGACTTATCTTATATGGACCTCCAAAGAGAAGAAAAGGAGTCTTATCTATGGAAAATCCTAAAAAATGGGCCCACCTTTCAAGTAGCACATATTTTTGGTAGTCAAGTTTTTGGTAGTCAAAACACGTTTGAAATGCTCAATTCAGCAGGAGAGCGTCTAAGACATTTTGCAATTCCTGGTTTTAGTCATCGGGATTCTTCCATCACTATTACGAATGATTATGTAACTTATACCAAAGCTGATACGAGTTCACTTGTAACTATTAATATAGAATCTGAAAAACAAAAAGAATATCCTGATCTTACTGGAACATTATGTGGTTCAGCTGGTAAGTGGTCCTTGTTTAGCTCTATATTTTCTGACACTCAGAATGAAATCAAAATAATTGATTTAGAATCAGGAAATATTACATCCATTGGGCTTTTCGAAACTGAATGGGGGTTTTTACGTAATTTTGAAACTTATGAAGATACTAATATTTTCTGGACTAACTGTAATGCAGCTAGAGGGGAGTGCAGCTTATTTCACTTCAATTTTTCCACACAGAAACTTGAAATGACTCCCACAAACATACGTGTAGATCATTTTGCTGTTTCTGGGGATGGCAAGGTTGTAGCCTATGATCCAAAGAAGAATTTTATGGAAGTTCTTTTTAACTTAGAAAGCCGAGTACTACGGTTGCCTGCAGTCATAATATAGTATGCTTAAGATTTCTCTTGCCTTGAGTCGAAAGACTAAAAAAGGCAGTTCTTGCCCCACACCTTAAAATCACTTACAATCCGTCCATGAAGTTTGTGGTGATAGCGTTGTTTTTTTTACTGGCGGGATGTCAGAGCAGTTTTCCTGACCTGACCTATGCCCCTGACCATGAAAAAGCGCCCCTCTCACCCGAGGAGGTTCAAGCAGACATTCGCCAATTGAAAGCAGAGAAAGCAAAACTAGAATCAGACGTGATCTAGGATGGATACCTCTGCTCAGCTTTTAAAAAACCAACCCTGGACATCCTATAATAATAAAAAATGGGCCTTAAAGTCTTTCGATGAACGCCTGTACCACCACCTTTTACAATCCCATGATTTGCCTGACATTATAGCCCGCCTGCTGGCCCAGAAAAACATCCAACCAGATGAAGCCCCCCATTATCTTTCCCCGAAATTAAAAGATTTACTCCCCTCCCCTGCTTCCATCAAAAATTTAGAACAAGCCGTTGATCGTTTATATAAAGCGTTTCAGAACAAAGAAAAAATTACTGTGTTTGGTGATTATGATGTGGATGGAGGAACTTCCACAGCCTTACTAATTAATTTTTTTAAGGCCCTTGATTACCCCCTAGATTTTTACATTCCCGATCGCCTGACTGAGGGTTACGGCCCCAACCCCAAAGCCTTTGAAACTATCCGGGAACGGGGCACATCGTTGCTGATCACCGTTGACTGCGGCACAACGGCGGAAGAATCTTTAAAACACGCCCAAACATTGGGATTGGACGTGATTGTCATTGACCACCACACCTGTGAAAAAGCGCCCAGTCTGCCCAACACCCTCATCATCAACCCGAACCAACCAAATGACACTAGTGGGTTGACTTATTTGTGTGCCGTGGGGGTTACATTCATGGTTCTGGTGGGATTTGTGCAGCGGTTGAAAAAAGAAAATTTCACGCCCATTCCCGATCTGCGGCATTTTTTAGATTTGGTGGCTCTTGGGACTGTGTGCGATATGGTGCCGCTTATCAAACTCAACCGAGCCTTTGTGCGCCAGGGGTTAGAAGTCTTCAGGCATGCGCCCAACTTTGGTCTAAAAATTCTCAGTCAATTGGCTCAGATAACTGGTCCCTTAGAGGCTTATCATTTAGGATTCGTCCTGGGTCCTCGTATTAACGCCGGGGGGCGCCTACAAGACAGCACCCTGGGGGTTCGCCTGTTGACCACAAATTCCCTTGAAACTGCCCAGACTATTGGCGCCCAACTGTGTCAGCTTAACCGAGACCGGCAAACTCTGGAGAATGCAGTTTTTACCCAAGCTGTGCAGCAAGTGCTGGAAGCAAAATCAGAGAACGATCCCCTGATCTGCGTGCATTCTGATGGTTGGCATCCCGGCGTCATTGGTATTACGGCCAGTCGGTTAAAGGAGCATTTCGACAAGCCCACTTGCGTCATTAGCTTTGATGAAAAAGGTCATGGCAAAGGATCAGGCCGGTCTGTCAAAGGACTGCATTTGGGAAACTTAATGTTGGATGCCCACAAAAAAGGATTTTTGCTGAACGGCGGTGGGCATAAAATGGCCGCCGGGTTCAGCTTAAATCAAGAGCAGCTGCCTGCCTTTCGCAAATTCTTGAAAGAGCATGCTTTTGTGAACGAGGAAGAGACTGTTTTGAATGTTCATTCCCTGTTAGCGCCCACGGGCATTACCCTGGAAACCATTGAGAAAATGGACCAGTTGGCCCCCTTTGGCTGCGAAAACCCGAAGCCTAAAGTTTTGTTACCCTTCATGTATGTTGATTTTATTCAAGAGCGAGGGGAAAGTCATTTAGCCTGTACGTTGAAGTCCGAAACGGGCCACAAGGTTGAGGCTATGGCCTTCCGCGCTAAGGGCACCCCTCTGGAAAAGGCCCTTAAAACCCACAAGTCCCAGCCCTGCCATATGATTGGCACCTTAAAAATAGATCACTGGAATGGCCGAAAAAAGATCGTCTTTCTGATTGATGATTGTCTGTTGACATAGGGAGCCAGCTTTCTTTACTCTCCTAGCCCACACTACATGGCGTCCCGCCATGGTTTTTCCGCAGCAGCCTGGTTGTCATGGCTCTTCGAGCCTCGCAAAGACCGGAACGGGGCAGTTTCACGGTAAGTACTTCAAAAAGATCTTTCCCTAACGCCGAAAAACAATAGAAGATATTATTGTGGTCTTACCTCCAAATGAGTAGGGTTGACCTGGGTGACTAATCCTAATAAAACCATTGCCAGTAACCTCAATAGAACCGCCACATTCAAACCGCAGTAGGGGGTTGAGGATAACATCTAAACTTTTGGGTATATTCAACTTTTCAATTCGAAAACAGTCCGAAGATAAAGTGAATTCAAACTTAAAGGGGGGGGCAAAACAGGAGAAATTAGTTACCTTGCCAATTGGAGCCATGTATGAGTCATTCCAGGCTAATAGTGCATCTCCATCTTGTATATCCCATAAAAAAACACCAAAGCCCCCAGGAGCCCAACTTACTTCCAAACGAAATCTTGGCTCAGAAAGTGTTTGCTGTATCTTGTTTATAATTAACTCAGCTTCAGCGCCCTCTACCGTTTGCAAAAAGCCATTGCCGCGGTTTTCTGGATTAAATATCACCCAAGGAACCGCCCACATCTGTTCCGGAGAATACCCTACGACATATCCTCTAATGTCTTTAGGAGGGGGCACAGAAGGCACACTAAGAATATGTCCATATACTCCATAAACAGATGATGGATCATAGGAATCGCAGGAATCGCAATTGCGGGAACCCTCCTCAGTCAGAAAGTGAAAAATAGCTTTAGATGACGCTATTTGCTCTTCTGGATCTGAATCTGCAGCGACTGCAGCGCAAGCAGTTTCTATACCCACTAGACCTAACAATGAAATTAAGAAAGCACGTATGATCATGATATATCTCCTTTTTTTCAGAGATTATCAGATGTAAAAAAGCATTCATAGAGTGTTATGAAAAAAAGATTCCCCCAACTCCTTAGTTTCGCGAAGTACTCAGCCAAAAAGATAGGTTTTATGAAAAAACCCAGATTTGTCTGTGCACTACTTCGTGGAGTAATACACAGACAGATCTGGGTTTCTGGAAGATAGCTGGATTGCTTCGTCGGCCTGCGGCCTTCTCACAAAGACGAGTTTTTGCGTCGAGTATAAGTGAAATAATCGGCGCAAAAAAAAAGCCCTTAAGAAGCCTGGCAACGTCCTACTTTCCCATACGTCTAGGTATAGTATCATTGGCGCTGAGGACTTTCACGGTCGAGTTCGGGATGGGATCGGGTGTTAATTCCTCGCTATAACCACCAGGCTACTTAAGAGCTTTTTAATTTCTTAAAAAGTAAATAATTTGACAACAAAATTTTTCTGATCTGCTTCTTAGGCCTTATAAAGGGCTCTTTGTAAAAGAATTCTAAGAAGTTTTGAGGGCCCTGCCTAAGCAAGGCCGCTCACAGATCATTAAACACAAGGTTTTGCAATTCAAAACAAATTTCACTGTACATGAAATCTGATAAAGCCAATGGAGGGATTAGTATTGGTTAGCTACACGTGTTACCACGCTTCCACATCCAACCTATCAACGTCGTGGTCTACAACGCCTCTCGTAGGAAAAACTAGTTTCTAGGTGGGTTTCCCGCTTAGATGCTTTCAGCGGTTATCCCGTCCGTACATAGCTACCCGGCGATGCTCTTGGCAGAACAACCGGTACACCAGAGGTACGTCCACCCCGGTCCTCTCGTACTAGGGGCAGATCCTATCAATTTTTCAACACCCATGGTAGATAGGGACCGAACTGTCTCACGACGTTCTGAACCCAGCTCACGTACCACTTTA
>JBAWWO010000023.1 GCA_037146715.1 Alphaproteobacteria bacterium | reverse complement strand
GTCAGCAGCTTGTTGGTCAGCTAATTGTTGAGCAGCTAAGTCAGCAGCTTGTTGGTCAGCTAATTGTTGAGCAGCTAAGTCAGCAGCTTGTTGGTCAGCTAATTGTTCAGCCACAACAGCCTGTGCCATAGTCAGAGCCTGCTGGATTAGGTTCTTCAATATTTCTCTGGCAACAGGCCCCTCATCAAGACCAACTCGAAGAGCAGCTCTTACTGCAGTGATTTCTGCAGCTTCATCTGCGACGGCGGCAGGAGCAAGGTGAGCGTCCAAAAACGTTTGCGCAGCTTGCCATGCAGTCTGCAATGCAACATTTGTTGCTTGAAGGGCGCTTTCATGGGCTGTTCTAACCTGTTCCACAAAGGCGTGAAGTTTTTCCAGATTGACTGGTGCTGGTTTTTCAAGAAGCTTACGCAATTTCGCAAGGTCTGGAGTTTCAGATGCTATTTGCTCATATTCTCCTGGAGTCATCTCACGCAATTGAGCACGCAAATGTTGAATTTCAGTCACTGTAGCTGCATGTCTCTGGCGGGCAGCAGCAAGATTATGCCCCGCTTGAGTTCTTGCCGCCTCTAATAGCGCCACTTCTTCTTCTGCAGCGGCAATTGCGACATGAAGGGCATTCAACTGCTGGGAAACTTGTAAGATCTGAGGATGCAATTGATCAGCCCGTTCGGCAGCAATGCTGATAAAGTTTGCGATCTGATTTGGTATGTCTAAGTGCGCAGCAAGAATAGCAGAATTCAGATTTTCTTCCGGATTTTGTTGTATCATTCTTTCTAGAATAAATAGAGATCTTTCTCGGTCAGCGAGATTTAGATTATCAAATATCTCTTGAAGCTGAAGAGCAGAAAGCAAATTTTCATAAGTTAGTTCTGCATTTTCCTCAGGGGCTATATTATGCTCCGCCTTGAAATGTATATAACTATTCCATTCTTGTAATAAGCCCTCTATTGACTGGCCAAGTTCGGTATCACGAGCATTCAGAGCATCTAATTTTACTGCTTTCTCCTCAAAGGCTGCAGTCTTTGTTGTATGCACAGCTTCCAAAGTTCCAATCTCATGCTCTAAAATTTCCAGGGTGTCTTGGTCTGGGTTGAGGGCGGTTTGGGCAGCTCTATGATGTTCTGCGTAGGTTTCAAGTAGTGTGGCCAACTGAAGCGCTCTCTCTTGATCAGCAGGGGCGTCTTCCGCAGGCACCAATGCTGCAGGTAAAGGCACTTGTTCTTTCTTAAAAGAATCGTATAGGGTAGATGAAGCGAGCTCTGCTTTTATATGTATCTTTGCTTCATCTGATACAAAAGGAAGGTCAGATGCTTTTGACAGAGTGGCTGCGAGAGAAGAAATGTCACTACCTGCTCGTATTTTTTCAGATAGAGCTTCAGATAGATGGTGTGTACAAGCTGTGACAAGCGCTGTTTTTTCTTCCTGACTTCGGGCAGATATAAGCTGAGTGAAGGCCTCAGCAGGAGCCATCCCCTGATTAAGAAACGATTTTAAAACGAAAGCTGCATGGGTAATATCTCCAGTTTCCGCTAATTGAGCTTTTACAGCATGAGGATTCATCCTTGCTTTCACAATCAATGCTTCGTAAACATGATAATCTGTATCTGGATTAAGCCCACAAGCTGTTAATCTATCTCTAATAGTGGGGTTGCGTCCAACTGATACGGGTTCAAAGTAATCTTGTCCCGCAGCATATACATTGCCCATACTAACGATTTGGTGCAAACAAGTGGCCAGGGCCATATAGCCCAAAAAATTTGTTGTTTTCTTCTTCATTGTTATACCTTTTTATAATATTTTTGGATTTTTTTTGAATAAAAATCTTCTTCTGGGGTGTATATATTTAGATTTTTTTAAAAAGTCAAATTTTTTATTAATACCTCTTATATAAGGGAGCAGTTTTTTCTTGGAATTAGCCCATTTCCAAAAATAAGTATTGCTTGTGAAGCTGCAATTTCTTAGATTTCTAATGTAGGCAGAGCACATGTTGAAATCCACTCTTCTGGATTCAATTGTATTATTTTTTGTGATTTTATAGCGTTCATAAAAAAATAAAGAAAAGGGCCTTTACAAAAGGGCGCATAACCCTTAATTCTTGTTGAGACTACTAAAATTTTATGGCCGGGTGGCAGAGTGGTTATGCAGAGGACTGCAAATCCTTGTACGTCGGTTCGATTCCGGTCCCGGCCTCCAAAATTTATGTGGATTTTTGTTATTATTTTTGATAATAACGACTTGTATCTTTATGGTACTACCGTATTCCCCGATAGCTCAGTCGGTAGAGCAAATGACTGTTAATCATTGGGTCACTGGTTCGAGTCCAGTTCGGGGAGCCATCTTTTCCAAGCCTTTCAGCCAGGTTGCCTGTTTTTGATTTTTCCTCCGTGCTACCCTGGTGCTACCTTTTGAGGGAGATGCCATACTCTTGGTTCTTCTTAGATTGTGCTGTTTTTTGAAGATGTTGAGGTTTTTTAAAAAGTAATCTGGTAGCGAACTCCTGCTCCTTGACCGTATCGTTGAATCAAAGTGGTTTCTGTAAGTTGACTAAGTCCATACCCGACTGTACGAATCGGAAGTCCTGTTATTTTTACAATTTCCTGTCGTGTTAGCCTTAACTCAGGATAGTTCTTGAAACATTCGTAAATTTTAGAGGCGCCTTCCGATAACAAACTAATGGCCGCATATCTAGAGTAATATACATCTATGTCACCCAAGGATTTTTGGAGAATTTTAATCATAAATCTTAAGAAATACTCCATCTGATATTTTCTAGGATCCTGATGATATATGCCATTAGAGCATTTATTAAGGACAGCGTAGTATTCTTCCCTATGTTTCTCTATGTGGCGATCAATCGCTATATAAGGGATAACGCCTGCAATAGCGTTATCATTAGACTGTAAAAGGGCCAACAAAAAGAGCCCTCGACCAAGTCTCCCATTCCCATCCTGAAAAGGATGAATAGCAAGAAAACGATATACAAATTCACAAGTAACCGCCATGGGCCAAGGGTCGCTAGATAAGGCAGTGTTGTGCCAACTAACAAGGTCATGCATAGCAGCTTCTGTTATGGGCCCCGCATCGGATGTTTTAAAAACAACTCGAGTTTCTTTTGTGCGCAAATTTCGCTCAACCACAGAGTTGGGTTGTATTTTATAGGCTCCAATATAAGGACCTCCCTTATGATGTGGGAAAAGCAATTCATAATGTAGGGCTCTAATGTCATTTTCTTTCAAAGGCATCATCTCTTTAGATTGGTCAAACACATGCTGTAGCATCTGTCTGCACCCGGCTACCTCCTCAATAGATCTTTCCCTATCCTTAGAAAGCTTGTCTTCTATGAGTTTTTTATTTTCCACAAAGGCTGTAGTTTTGCTATCGCTTTCGAGAAGTGTATCTAACCAGTAAATTTCACTATCTGTTAGTTGGGCATTTTCTATACGCGTGGAGCCCCCAATGATGCGGGCCCTTGCTAATTTTCTGATGTAATCCTTTGCGTCCTCAGAATAGGAGTCTATTTGAGCAAATTTTATTGTGAATTGATTTTGAAGCTCTTTGAGCTCTTGTATTAGTTTATCATCTAATTTAATATGTAACATCAGGCAATAGTGGGCAATAAATAAAACATTTCATTGCCCACTATTGCACGATTAAGATTTTTGTGCAAGTTATAGCTAGCCTCCCATAAAAAGAGTATAAAAATTCTCCTCAATTGTTTTTCTCTGACTTGACAAGATGATCCCTTTTTCTGCAGAAACCCTTGGTTTTGGACCCTCGACTCAAGGTCGAAGGATTCATTGTGGGGTATACTCTTTTTATGGGAGGCTAGCTATATATGAAAAATTATGACAGAGCTGTCTTTATTTCCTCTAGAATTCTACAAAGTAAGTAATCTTTCTAAAATACCTACTGTCAATGACCAATAAAATTCCCCTTAAATGTAATACTACAAACATCTATTTGTCAGTTGCTAGTATTAAAACTAGGAAGGATTTTACTAAATTATCCTGTTATTAGTAGTTAAAAATGAAGGTGGTTGTAGAAGATTTCTAGAAGTGTTGCTGAGGCATAATACATTTTAAGACATCATTCCTTCTCACTATAGAAAAATCTCTTAATTTTAAGCGGGTTTTTCTTGATTTTTTTGACCCAGAAAGATATCATGAGTCATAGAGTTTGAATTGGTTTCGGACTCAAATAATAAGGAACGTGGAGTTCCAGTGGTATCAACACATAGAACCCCACTCATCATAAAAACCTAGAAAGGAGGTCTAAATGACTAAAAACAATCTAGACGATTTTTCCCAAACTTTAAAGGCCCTTGATAAGAGTTATCATGATTTGCTGGTGCTCTTTGAGGGTCATGTGGATTTTGGGGACAACATCCCAATCACCCTGGCACAAATTCGTTTTCTGCACGAAGAAATTCGGGAAGAATTTGCAATAGGTGTTAAAAAGACGCTTCATTAAAATATTCCAATGATTCCCTCGGGCTCAGGTTCGGGGGATTCATGAGGAGGTCCATTCGTTTTATCCGAGTTGAGCTATAAACTATTCTAAATCTATAAAAGGTATTTTTCCTTTTTATAGACTTGAAATGAGAAACGATATTAGATCTATAAAAAGCTTTTTCTCTCTTTACAGATATAAAAATGTGCTCTATTTTGAATCTGTAAAAGGGATTGTTATTATCTAAAGATCCAAGAGGAGAATTATGGCTAAATTTATTGGGCGCAAAAGAGAACTTGAAATCCTTCAGGGACTACTCCTCAAACAGACGGCAAGCTTGGTTGTGATAAAGGGGCGACGTCGAATTGGTAAAAGTCGTCTTATTAAAGAGTTCGGAGAAAACAACAAACCATATTATATTTTTTCTGGAATTCCTCCCACCATTCATACAACGAAACAATCCCAAATAGCTGAGTTTGTTAGGCAAATGCGGGAACATTTTCATTCTCCCAACATTCAATTTAACGATTGGGGAGATGTTTTTCATTTTCTGGCTGACAAGGTTAAAAAAGGCAAAACAATTGTTGTGTTTGATGAAATTTCTTGGATTGGATCTAAAGATCTTGATTTTCTAGGAAAATTAAAAAATGCTTGGGATCTCCATTTTAAAGAAAATGATAAACTCATACTTATACTATGTGGGTCGGTGTCGGCTTGGATTGAAAGAAATATTCTCAGCAGTACGGGATTTGTTGGAAGAATATCAAGCACTCTTACCTTAAAAGAGCTTTCTTTAGACGAATGTAATAAGTTTTTTGGTTCAAAAGGAAAACTTATTTCTTCTTATGAAAAATTTAAAATCCTATGTGTTACAGGCGGAATTCCAAAGTACCTTGAAGAAATAAGACCTGAATTAACGGCAGAGCAAAATATAAAGAATCTGTGTTTTGCAAAGGAAGGTTTCTTATTCAACGAATTTGACCAAATGTTTTCTGATTTGTTTATAAGTCAAAGCAGTTTCTATAAAAAATCCCTAGAATTTTTAGTCAATGGGAACCTAGGAGGGAATCAATTATGCAAGACAATAAAATTCGAGCAAAACAATACAACTTCTGATTATTTGGGCGAACTTGCGCAAGCAGGTTTTATAAGTCGAGATTATACATGGAATTTGACAACTCATACAGAGGCTAAGTTAAGCCATTATCGACTTAAAGATAACTACACTCGATTTTACTTAAAATATATACTTCCTAATAAGAACAGAATTTCAGAAGGCAGTTTTGAATCAAAGGCTTTAAGTAGCCTACCTAATTGGAATACAGTAATGGGCCTCCAATTTGAAAATCTTGCTCTTAACAATCGCAAAAGAATATGGGAACTTCTTCAAATATCTTCTGATGAGATTATGTGGGATAATCCATTTTTCCAGAATAAAACGTCCAAGCAACCAGGCTGTCAGATTGACTATTTAATACATACAAAATTTTCGAATCTTTACATCTGTGAAATCAAATTTTCTCAAGCTGAAATTAAAAAGGATATCATCGATGAAATGGAACAAAAAATTAGAAACCTTCAACGTCCTAAAGGTTTCTCTTGCCGCCCTATTCTAATCCACATTAATGGGGTACATGAGGAAGTGAGAGATTTAGATTACTTTTTTCATATCATAGATTTTAGCGACTTTCTGAAAAAATAAGAAACGGGTCCGGGGGATTCACTAGGAGAGAGTCAAGAAAGATGCTCTATAGACTCAGGTCATGGATTCCCAATCAATTTTTAAGAGAAAAAACGTAAGCGTTTTTCACAAAAAAGTGTTTTTATAAGCGTTTTTCATGGAATGAAACTGTTTTTCATGATATCTTGTAAAAATGATAAGTGAACACAATCTACAATTGATTCGTCAAAAACTTCCAACAGGCTCTGAAAAAGTTGTGGGATATGGGTGGCTTATTCAGCGCTATTCTCTTAAGGTTCCTTTGCCCAGACAGATTTTTTGTATCGGAGAAAAGCATCAAATTTACGAGACGCTGACCTTTAAGATGTACACTCCTCGACATAGGCCTGAAGAAACATTGGTCGGCCATCTTACTTTTGCATTAAAGTATGAAGGTGTTAGTCTTATTATTTTAAAAAAATTATTTGAAACAATATCCCCTGCGGAAATTGAAAAGTGGGTTCAAGCTGAGTCTGTGGGAAAATATGCCAGGCGGACGTGGTTCCTGTATGAGTGGCTTATGAACAAAACTCTTAAAATTTCAAATGCGGTAACGGGTAATTTTATTGATGCTTTAAATACCAAACTTCAATATGGAGGACTTTCTAGGCCTTCTCGTCGTCATCGAGTCAATAATAATTTACCGGGGGTTTTTGATTTTTGTCCCCTGATTTGGAAAACTAAAAAATTGGAAACTTTTCTATCTTTGAACCTTGAAAAAGCAGCTCAAAAACAAATAGATCATATTTCTTCTGAGCTTCTTACGCGGGCGGCGGCTTTTCTCTTGTTAAAGGACTCTAAGGCTTCTTTTTCTATTGAGGGAGAAACTTTGCTTAAAACACGGGCCGAACGATGGGGACGTGCTGTGGCACAGGCGGGAAGTGCTTCTCTTTCTCTATCGGAGATTGTGCGGTTACAGACTCTTGTGATTGAAGATAAAAGGTTTATTCCCTTGGGTCTGCGGACTCAGGAAGGATTTATTGGAATGCATGACTTGGAAACAGGGATTCCTCTTCCAGATCATATTTCTGCTCGTTGGAAAGATATTCCAAATTTGATGAAGGGGCTGATAGAAACTTATGAGCTATTGAAAAAAAGTAATTTTGAGCCCGTTTTGGCAGCGGCAGCGATTTCTTTTGGATTTGTTTTTATTCATCCTTTTGTTGATGGGAATGGCCGTATTCATCGGTATTTGATGCATCAAGTTCTGGCTGATTTCGGATTTTCCCCTAAGGGAGTTGTATTTCCTATATCAGCAGTGATTCTTGAGAATTTAGAAGAGTATCGACATGTTCTAGAGGTCTATTCAAAGCCCTGTTTAGACTTTATTGAGTGGAAGTCGGACAAACAGAAAAATGTGGAAATTCTGAATGATACTGTAGATCTTTATCGTTATTTTGATGCAACTTCTGTGGCAGAGTTTTTATATGAATGCATTGCAGAAACAATCCAAACCAATTTGCCTGAAGAAATTAAATATCTAGAGCAATATGATCAATTCAAAAAACGCCTTCAAAAGAAATTTTCTATGCCAGATTCTTTTGTTGATCTTCTTGTAAGATTTTTACAGCAAAATAACGGAAGTTTCTCAAAGAGGGCACAAAACAAGGAATTTAAAATTCTTTCCTTAACAGAACAGGCGGAAATCCAAACAATTTATGCTGCCGTTTTTAAGAGGAAATAAGATTTCTTCCTGTCGACTTGAATTCAGTTTAGAAAATCGTTTTTTTTTCTGAATTTAGATAACCCATTGTTATTGTTTTGCAAAGCTCATCTTTCTACCTCCCCTTTGGATTTGTCATTTTATAAACACGACCGTGGGGAATCACAACAGATTCAACTTCTTTTTTAAGGCCTTTGCCTTCCCATATAAGATCGGTCCCTTCGCAGGTAAAACCACGAGACCACAGAAGCTTTCGAACTTCTGCGGGGGGTTGAGTCTTGAATATGACTTGTAGGGCAGGGGGTTCTTTTTTAGGGACAGAAGGTCTTGTGGCAAAGGGTTCCCCTTTTGCCGCCCATTCGGAGGCTAGTTTAGGATCCCTGAGGGACTCGCGCATGCTCAAAAACCCTCCCGCAAGAACTTTGTGATCAAGCAGGGACATTCTGCATCGTTCTAAAATTTCACCGATGCGTATAAAATTACTGATGCGTGCTTTACTTTCTTTAATTTTGACCATTGCTTCGCATTGCTGAAGTCGTGCTTGTGTCTGGGCAATTTTCTTTCGCTCTTCTAATAGGATATACATTTTTAACCTCTCTCATTGTTAGCTTTAGCTCGTTTTTTTGAGTTTTATTTTTTTATCATCTCTATGCGGCCGATGGGCATAGAACGACAGATGATTCACAAATAATATCAAAAATTAATCGAATTGGATAATTGATAAATTCAAAGTTTTTCGCACATTTGTTCACATTTGGCAAACTCGTTGTCGAGTTTGCCAAATGTGAACAAATGTGCGCTTTACAGAGAAGAGGTTTAGAAACTTAATGTGTTTAGTTGTGAGGGAGTTTTTCAGAGAAAAGTGACCAGGAAATTTTTTAAAGAGGCTAACCGTTTGCTTGGTTTCCGTTTGTATCAGCTGTGCAAAAGTACGCAAGTTTATGCAACAAACACCCCACCACAACACCTCTCTTTGTTGCATGAATTTTGCCAGTTTGTTGCAGAGATGTTGCATGGAATGTCGCACAGATAAATTATACCCACCAAGGGTTATAGGCGTGGTTGTTGCACATATATTGCGTAGGGTGTCGCCAAAACAGGACCTGCTTGTTGCATGTTGCATGCACTAAGAGATGCATCATGCAACAAGGGGAGGTGAGATAAGGGGGTATTGTTGTACAAAAAATGAAAACTTCATGCTTCTTACGTAACGTTAAAAAATCAACTTGTTTTTGAATGGTAAGAAAACAGCTTACTTGTCTCATAGAAGAAAAAACTTATATTTTTCTTCTGTATCTTTCATAATGTTTTAATCAGGATGAGAGGTGGGATTAAATCGTGCGTAAAAATTAGGGTATCAAGTTTCCCAGTTCTGAAGCTTAACACCTGACATATTTGAAAAAAGATAAAAAAATGATAGGATGCCTTCAAAAAAAGGAGGATCCAATGAGAAAAAAAGTGGTGGTGTGTGGCATGTTGCCGAAATAATAGCGGATGACTTAGAAGATCGAGATACTGGACTGAGAAAACCCCAACGGATTGGTCTGTCAGATATAGCCGCAAGTGTCTTAAGTTGCCGTT
>JBAWWO010000022.1 GCA_037146715.1 Alphaproteobacteria bacterium | reverse complement strand
ACGGCCTTTGTGGGTATGATGGCGGTGGAGCATAATTGGTTAAGTCATCTAGAATCGGAGATGATACATAACCCAGAGGCTGCGCGAAAGACAGCGGAAGAGGCAAATCATGTAGCGGAAAGAGCTTTTAAGGAGGCTATTTCCTTATTGGAGGAATATATATGGGGTCCCTATTTTGATGGAACACCCTTGGGACAATATATGGAAAGGGGAAATGCTGGGCCTTTATCTGACTATAAAGCTTGGGTTATAACAACCAGAATGGCAGAGGAGGCTCGGGGTCAGGAGTTTTTAAGAGACCCCAACTTATATAAATCTTACCTTGCAGGGCAGTTTGTCCTTTTAACACAAGAGGGCGTATTGAACTTGATTGGTGTTAATACAGTGGCCGAACAATTGGAGCCTCAGAGCTTTTGGGATAAAGCGGGTCGTGTCTTCGTTATTGGGGGTGGGATTGTTAAAGGAGCTACGTTTGTTATAAAAAGTGCCTCTGGGGTTAATCTTGCTTTAAAAGGAAGTGGGGTCCTTACAGCAGAAGAAACCCTTGGTTCTGTATTACGGTATTCTGCTGAAAAGACAGGACTTGGAGCAAAGTCGACAGGTATGTCGAAAGGTTATCATCCTGCCTATATTGATAATCAGATAAAAGGATTTAAAGCGGAACAGGCAGCTATTCGAGAATTGCAAGGAAATGGCTACCAAATTTTAGAATCTAAACTTCCCGGAAATCGAGGGATTGATGTGGTGGCCATTAAGCGGCATCCCAATGGTGACATCAAAGATATTCTTGTGGTAGAGTCAAAATATAGAACTTCTGGGAATGTCAAATTACCTCATACAAAAAATGCAGGACAACAAATGAGCGATGGTTGGATTGATATCAAAATAAAAGAGATGAAAGGAGCGGCTAGTTTGAAGATAAAAGATACAGGAGATTTATTGCACTCCAATCAACATCTTATTCGTCGTAAAGTAAATGTTTTGGATGGAAAAGGCGTTCATAATTGGGAAAAAGGAACTAAAAAACTTCCTTTAACAGAAAAATTCAAGGAGTAAAAATGCCAGGAATGATCATAAGAATGGAGGAGATTGCGCAAAAACGTAGACATAGCTTATTAAGATCAAAGGAAGAATTTGAGGAAACAGGAAAATGGCAACCTCTTACAGATCAGATGAATGATCATCGTTTTTTAGCCGTTGCAGATTATATAAAAACAAAAGACGTAAAAATCTTTAGGGAACACCTTTCGAAAGCTGCAGGATATCAGTTGGAATTATTTGAACGAGCAAAGGCAGGGGAAAGGATTTCTGAGTGTTATGTTGATATTTATTGCTTTAAACACCTATTAACTGCTTTGGCGAGTGGAGATTATACCATTTTTAAAAAATTCAAGCCGTATGTTGAGCATTTAAAAAGCCCTGGGCACCCCTTTACAAAAAAATTCTTTAGAGTTTTAAGAGATTTTGTTTGTGAAGATTCAGTGGACTTAAAAGGCGCCATTGAAGATATGAAAGAATATTTTGCAAAAAAATACAAATCTTCTTACGGCTATGCTCTGGCCTTTGAGGCTATTGAGAATAAAGATAAAAGAGCTTTTGAAGAAGCATTTTCTCTTATCCTAAAGAATCACAAGCGTATAGGTGAATTTAGGGATAGCGAAGACGAAGTGATTGCTCTATGGCCTTTGGCCCTAATCAACTTAGCTCGATTCAAAGGTCTTGATGTTCACGCAGATAATTTCCTTATTCCAAAAGAATTAATTATTCAATAGTTTTTCTTATAAAAATTTTTCAACATTTACAACAACTGCTCCATCGCTACTCTTCCCGTTCTGACGCGTAATTTTATATCAAGCACTGTGCAGACGGGGGTCCAAACGGGGCTGACTACTGCGATAAAGGGAGAAATGGACGGTGGGCTCGCCCTCCGAATGATAGCAGCAGGGACCATAGGAGGAACTTTATCCAACAAAATAGGGGATGCCCAAGGCTCATTGAACTTTTTTATGCATAAACTTATGCATGCGGGGGCCGGTGCCATCACAGGTGCCATTCTAACCCCAGATGACATGAGTCGTGGGGCCAGGGCCGGTGCTATTGGGGCAGCCGCGGCTGAGATGATTGCGGAAATGGCGGGATATCTTAATGGTCTGTACGAACTTACAAAAGAACTAAAACAAGAGAAAGCCGCGCGAGGAGAAAGTTTGAGACGGGAGGAGCTCAATGAAGAAATCAAGGTACGAGCTCGTCAGAGTGGACTAATTGGGCAAATGGGATCTGCTCTGGTTGTTTACTGTGCAAAACAAGACATTGCGGTTTCCATTTTTACGGCTAACGCAGCGATAGAAGAAAATTACCTACTGCATGCTTCAGAAATCTATGGCCCCATGGAAGAACTTGAATACCAGGCAGAAAATGATCTGCTTGTTAGAGAGAGCTTACTCAAAATGAAAGGGTATGAACTGGAATTGTTGAGCATGCCCTTAGTTGCTGGAGCAAGTTTTGGTGGAGTAGCTTGGGAAGGTGGGAAGTTTGTTGCAAGAAAAGCGTTTAGAGACTGTCTTCAAAACTTAAAACAAGAAGGAGGAATCCAGCCCTTGGGGAGATCTCGTCCGAAAGTTATGTCAGAAAACATGGGACGACCAAAAGTAACCACTAGCCGAACTAACCCAACTGGTGCTAGGGTGAAGGAAGTTGGTTCTACTATTGGTAGAGCCGGAAAACAGAAAAGATTAAAAGGGTTAGCCCAAGATGACAAATTGGGATCAGCGGACAGAGGGTGGTTGAAGCAAGAGAAAAATTTAATTCTAACCAAAAAGCGCACCACTCTTCGCGTTCCACCTGGGAAAGAACTAGCCCATAAAAGAGGATTCGAAGCTTCTAAAGGTTATGATTATTCCTACTCCAACTTGCAAGACAAAATCTTGCACAGACTTCAACACAAATTTGATGGGATGGGCAAAAATGCTAAAATTAAATAAAAAAGAAATCGAGAATGTAATAAATTTACCAGGAGGTAAAAGGTACAAATATTTTATTGGTAGGGTAGCAGATATTGGGAAAATGTGGGGTTTGTACGACAATGGTTGGGCTTTAGCTGGTGGCGACGCTATGCCATTAATAGCTCTGTGGCCAGCCCCAGAGTATGCTCGCCTATGTGCCGTTAGTGAATGGCAACACTATAAACCTATGGAAGTAGGTGTTCATGACTTTTTGGACAAGCATTTAGAAGATTTAAAAAAAGATAAAATTGGCTTAGCCATTTTTTATACCCCTGCTGATAATGGAGTGGTTCCAACTTACGAAAAATTTGAAAACGATTTGCGATACGAATTGTCTAGGATTGAATAAAGGGACTACCAGGAAAAGAGCTGGCTTATCGACGTGTAAAACCTGCTAAAGATGACTACAATTATGATCATGCAGATCTTCAATCAGGAGATTTGCATAAAATGCAACATAAATACGAAGGCTATAAATGATAAAAAATGAAATAGAGTCCCTTTCTAAATGCGTTGACAATCTAAAAAATAAGTGGGGTGGAGACATTACATTTTTTCCTCCTACTTTTGAAGAAACTCTTAAGAATTTCGAACTTGTCGCGGCATACAAACTTCCAGAAATTTTTCACTGGTTTTATTTACAAAAAAACAATGGACTAAAAATAGATAACAAGGGAATTTTGGGGTGTTATGACAAAAATATTAAAAAAACCTATGTTGAAAATTTAGAGAGATTTAATGATCCTAAAAAAGAAATATATTTTCAGGGTCGACCTGAAATCTTTAATGACTATTTAATTGTAGGATATGATCATCTTAATCTTATTTGTTTAAGTAAAAAGTACAATTTTGAAAATCCCTTACTTTATATTTGTTCAAATCCTAATAGTAAGAAAGGAGTTGATTTTTACAGAACAACCCTTACCTTGGAGGGATTCCTGAAAAAAATAGCAACGGATACTTTTGACGATGATGGAGACTTTGATCAAGCTGTTTTAAAATGAGAACTAAGGTGTCAAAAATTACTAAAGGCAGTAAGCTGTCTTTGCCCATTGAAAAGAATTTGACGGAATAATCAAGATGATCCACATCGCTCTATTCCATGGTATGAAGGTCGTACGGATATTAAGCCCACACCTAGTGTTAAAACTGTGTATTTATTCGATGGTCGCTCAGTACCAAGTGATGCCGTTCCAAGCTGGGCAACTCGTACGTATGCAACCAGAGAAGAAATACCCGGATATAAGCAAAACTATCCTCAACCACAAGCATACACCCTCGCGGTCTCATCAACTAGACAGGCCGCGCGCGCATCGTCGGCGCAACCATTCAAGTGGTGTGGATGTATGCCCTTCGACGCTGTCCCCGGCACTTCTCATCATCCCGGATGCCCTGTGGCCCACCCCTTATGGTAATGGATATATAGGTTACTCGGTTTCACTATCAGAACGTTAAACTTAGAAAGCCTATTGTTTTATAGTTCATTCTGGAATATAATCCCAGACTGAACTATGGAGCAAATAAAATAAATGAAATTAATTGGTAGAAGTGTTGAAAAAGAAGTCCTAAGAGATCTATTAAATTCAGATAATCCGGAGTTTTTAGCTATATATGGAAGACGCAGAGTAGGTAAAACATATCTTGTACGGGAATATTTTAGCAACAGCAAAAAAGCCCTATTTTTTAATATTACTGGATCTAAAAATGGGAAATTATCCTCTCAAATTGAGCATTTTACTGATGAAATAGGTAAAGTTTTTTACGGAGGAGCTAACCTTTCTCCAGGTAAAAATTGGGATAAAACTTTTAAAATCCTCACGACTGCCATAGATAATCTTCCTAAAAATCAAAAAATAGTCCTATTTTTTGATGAGTTTCCCTGGATGGCAACTAAAAATTCTCGGGTTTTAACAACCTTGGACTATTATTGGAATCAATATTGGAGTCGCAATAAAAGAATAAAACTCATTATTTGTGGCTCTTCTGCCTCTTGGATAGTAGATAAAATTCTTAACAATAAGGGTGGGCTTCATAACAGACTTACACGTTCGCCTATGCGTCTTCTTCCTTTAAACCTAGAAGAAACTAAAAAGTTTTTAAAAAGCCAAGAAATAGATATGACTCCTGCCCAAATTACGCAGCTTTATATGGTGACAGGTGGGATTCCCTATTATCTAACTCATGTAAAAAAAGGGCTTTCTGTAGCCCAAAATATTGATCTTTTAGCCTTTAAAAAAGATGGGCTGCTTACGAGAGAATTTGACAACCTATATTCTTCTCTATTTGACAACCACGACATCTATGTGGATCTGATAAGGTTAATTGCTGAACATAAATATGGATTAGGGCAAGAGGAAATATTAAAAAAAATATGGGGAAATACAAAGGGAGAAGGGGGGATTAAAAAGCTAAAAGAACTCCAAGATACAGGCTTTATAATGAGGTTTAAACCTTACTTGCATAAGAAAAAAGGCATTTATTATAAAATAATAGACGAATACACTCTGTTTTACTTAGATTGGATAGAGCCAGTAAGAGATGGACTGCTTCACAGTAAACTCTCACAAGGATATTGGGAAAGACAACAAGACTCTCCAAAATGGCGTGTCTGGTCGGGATATGCTTTTGAATCCATATGCTATAAACATATAGATAAAATTCAGACTTCTTTGAATATTGATGCGACTGCTCTCCCTTCAACTTGGAGGGCTACTTCTCCTCAAGAATATGAAAAAGGTGCTCAAATCGATTTATTGTTTGATCGCACAGATGACTCAATTACTCTCTGTGAAATTAAGTTTACGCGTCAACCTTTCGGTATAGATAAAGCATATGCTGAAGAATTGGAAAATAAAATCAAAGTCTTTAAGGAGATTACTAGAACAAGAAAACAAATTTTTCTTTCTATAATATCCGCTTCAGGTCTAAAAAAATCTAGGTATTCCCAAGAATTAGTTTCAGGAGTTGTGACGTTAGATGATCTTTTTTAATGTTTATAGTTCATCCTGGAAATGTATTCCAAAAAGAACTATAACCTCAGAAGGAGTTACATCATGGTAATCTCAAATCCTTAATCAAAACCCATGTCTACATCCTTACCTGATCTTTTCACAGACAACTTTACACCCTCTCAAAAAGCAATTCCATTTTGATTGGGTATAGATTATACTAAAGGAATAAACCAAAAAATACCAACGGGAGGAAACGTCAGTGTCTAAAATTCGTATAGTATTCTTATTGATTGGGGTCTTTGCCTTAAGCAGTACAGCTATGTTGATGCCGGGTATTTCTGGCGGAGGGTATGGGGTTGTTCGAGGACCTGGATTTTATGGGGCGCCTCCTGGATATACTATGGGCATGAATATGAACCAACCGGGGATGATGCCCCCTAGCTATAGTTATCAGGGTGGAGGTATGGGAATGGGTGGATACGGTCAAGGCAGTTACGGCGGCGGGAGTGGATATGGCCCAGGGGCTCCTCAAACGGTTGATCCCTCTCTTCAAGGTAACTTTTTGTCGATTGAGGCCAGTAAGGTCATTGCCCGATGGGAAAATAATAAAACTCAAGATGATGCGGTTACTGACTTTACAGCAGCCTATGTGGTTATTAAAAAAGATCGGGATACATTGACAAAATATATTAGCAGTCAAATGGGAGACCCCTCAACCGCCCAAAAAGTACAGATTTTACTGAATTTTGTTGAGATGAAAGTGGCGATTCAAGAGGTAGAAGCGGCCCAAAAGGTTCTGCCAAACCTGATTTTTGCCCTGACCTCTAGCCAAACGAACGAGCAACCGAGTGTTAAACTGAACGTTTCTGGGGCTAAACCGATTATTATCAATAAAGACTGGATCATCGCCAAACTGAAACAGCTTGAAAACCTGCTTTCAGGATTTAGCAATTTGCTAAACAACAGCCCCGGCATGGCCCAAAACTTACCACCCGAGCTGGTGGGATTGGATGCGACCTATTCCCAAGCACAGCAAATTATAACTTATTTACATCAACAGAAGAACTGTTTTATAGACCCAACCCAGGCTTATTGCATCGCCGTTGACCCGAAGACGCAGAGGAATGCGAATAATCAGAATAATGTGAGCAACCAACAGGGTGGGCAGGACAGCCAGTACGATTCTAACGGCAATTTAATAGGGGACCAATCACAGCAACAATACTCTGATAATGGGAACTAATTAGACAGAAAATCCCCCTTTCTACTGATGAGAAAGAAACGCTTGTTCCTTTATTAATTCTGCCTGAACCAAAGGAAAATGGAGTTTGAGAGTAGACGACAAAAGTTCTTTTTTCGGTTCAACCATAGAAAATTTCAAGCCAATTCTAGTAAAAAATTCCTGCGCGGCATCGGACAAAGTTCCAAAAACGATGCAGCTTGCGGGAAAATGAAGAGAATGGGTCATTGTGCAGCCTAAAATAAAAGATTTTAGGGCTATTAGGGCAGGTACGCTGCTTATTCCTGTTGAGACCCATACCTTGTTAATACCTTCAGGAGAAGTTAAAAAATGGAAAGGGGTTTGATCTAGATGCATAAACTCTTGGGCTCTCAGTAATGGAAAGAGGTGCCATTCATTACATGCAGGAGAAATTTTCTTTGCCTCTAAGAATCGTCGATAAACATGTTCTTCTATTTTTAATACTTTGTGCAAATTGCCAAGAGTTACACTGGTGTAATCTGTCGGTACTACGCCAGGTAGTCCATGATATACAAGGCAAGCCGCATACACATGTGAATTCTGGTCTTCAATACGGGTTTTCATTTGTTCAAAAAAACATACCCCCTGTAGAGTTTATGAAAGAACTTATGACAGGGACAAAAAATTGGACAAAAGAGCAAATTTTAAGCAAACCTGTATCTATTGCAGATGTAGGGTGTGGGTTGGGATTTAGTGCGGCTTATTTTGTTTCAGAGGTGGTAAAAGTTTATGATTCTGAACCTGGATGGACGTTCACGTCTCCTATAGCGCTTGATCTCTATGATATCTCTCCTGAACATCAAAACGCTCTTCAGCCTCTAGCTTCTTTGATCAATGAGGCATATCCTCAGTATTTTCATGTAGAAACCTCTGTGCATGATGCGGGAGAACCTTTTCCTTCTAAGAAATATAGGGCAGTCTTTGCCTTCAACCTGATGCACTACGTACCTGAGTCTAAATGGCCTACTGTCATACAGAATATTGAGGAAATTTTAGAAGTTGGGGGGACGCTGTTTGTTACAACAGATCACTACCATATTGCTACTTGGACTACAGAACAATGTCAAAGGTTGGAAGGAGCAGCAAAAGAGAGAGCAGAGAATCCATCTCTTTCACCCTTTGTTTCTTCACTTGTTCCCTTGGTGAATCCTATATACGGAGATCAGTTTCAGACAAGAACTTTAAATTCTTCTTTTGATCCCTTTTTAAAAGACCCAAAAGGGTATGTACCCGGAGCCCCAAAAGGAATTGAGGACATTGATATTGAGGCCGTTGGTCCTATTTTGAGAAGAAGTGCTAGAGAGCATCTCAAACTCAGAGAAACTGTAGGCCTATATGATGGAGAAAAACTAGCAGAGACGCCTGTAGAAGAAGTGATGGCTCGGTTAAAAGATGGACGTCTCTTTATTCAGTTGGGAAATTATGGATTTGATGAAAGCCTACTAGAAAAAGCAATTCTTGCCAATTCCAAAGGAACACTGGCACGGCTAAAGATCTCATCGTGGACCAAAAAGCTTCTGAAGAATCGTGATGGATACCTATCAAGTGTAGGGCTAACATTTACAAAAAAGTAAATCATTTTGGAAAAATTTGCGTCGATAATGGACTGAATTGAACTAAAAGATAACTTTTCTCTGTGACCCGCATAAATACAAGGGTTCCAAGGGATTTTTATCTCCCTATGTGTCATTTACACACGTTTACTGGAGGCATACCAATTAGACAAAATTTTTGGTCAAGCAGAAGGGCCCGTTGCTATGACAATACTTCTAGCTCAATCCAACTTTAGAGACAGCAAACAAAACGCAGCATGGATGGCAAAAAAGTTGATAGAACTGGGAACAACTCCAAAAACAGGCTCAGAACAAATGGGGCAACTATATAAAATTTTCTTGGAAAATGAATTGAAAGAATATTGTTTGGAGCACAATAAAACTTTTGAAGGGCAAGCTGATATGTATGCGGAACTGATTAGAGGGGACTTAGGGAGTCCAGACAGCCATTTGAAACCGGCATTGGGCGCTGAGTTTGCGAAAATAAAGGCTGCTCGTGAAAGAAAGCAGCCTACTACATCAAGACCCAGAAAATCTGTAGAAAGACCAGAAAGAACCCTTCAACCTGTTGGAGAAGAACTTATAAACTTGTTGGAGGAGAATCCAGAAGATGGATTAGCAGAGGACCCAGAAGAGATATGGCTAAGAATAACAAAACAAAGCACACGTAACTAAGTTCTAAAGAAAAAGTACCTGAACAAACTTTTATAAACAGATAGGCAAGTCCCGTTCCGCCTGCCAGCAAACAAATCAACCGGCTATGTTCTAGTTTTTCAGCTGGAGCGTGCGATTTCGCCTCAGCCTCATAAACAGGTTCCGGTTGAATGGTATAGGTTTGAAGGGAAGCCTTTTCTACTTTACTAATATACCATACAGTCAAGGGAATCAGGATAACTAGTGTACCACACAGAAAAAGATTTAGGGGTGAAAACAATGTTTCTTGAATAGGAATTAAACGACCAATAAATTCTTCACTAAAATTACCTTTGGTTGCCACAATCAGGGGAATGGAGGCAGAAAATCCCCCATGAAACAAAAGAAATCCACCGTAAGCACTAGCCACCATCAACCGGAAGTTCGCCTTTGGAAGAACCCTAATAATTTCGCGACAGAGCAAACTAGCCACCACCAAACCAA
>JBAWWO010000021.1 GCA_037146715.1 Alphaproteobacteria bacterium | reverse complement strand
TGCCGGTGATAAGCCGGAGGAAGGTGGGGATGACGTCAAGTCCTCATGGCCCTTATAGGCTGGGCTACACACGTGCTACAATGGCGGTGACAAAGGGATGCAAGAGCGCAAGCTGGAGCCAATCCCTAAAAGCCGTCTCAGTTCAGATTGCTCTCTGCAACTCGAGAGCATGAAGTCGGAATCGCTAGTAATCGCGAATCAGCAGGTCGCGGTGAATACGTTCCCGGGCCTTGTACACACTGCCCGTCATTCCATGGGAGTTGGTTTTACCTTAAGCTGGTGCGCTGACCTTTCACGAGGAAGCAGCCAACCACGGTGAGGCTAATGACTAGGGACAAGTCGTAACAAGGTAGCCGTAGGGGAACCTGCGGCTGGATCACCTCCTTTCTAAGGAAAGTCGTGGAAAAACGGTTTACTGTTTTTCCCTTGGATACCCTCCAAGACAACGACCCGGCCACTGTCTATTTATTTCCTTGATTATATTATGGTTTTTGAAACGCCCCCCGAAAGGAGGGCGTTTTTTTTTGCGCTAAAGAAGGAAATTGGGCTTAGAAAATAATCTATATAGCTAGACTGGAGTAAAACGAGTATATCCTCCCGTGAATCCCTCAGGCTTCGACCCTCTAGTGTGTACGAACGTTGAGAAGGCTAAAATCAAAGTCCTTGCGAGAAGGGGCGTAGCCCCGACGAAGCAAACCAGTTTCTTTTGTTTGATTCCCTATCCTCCAGTGATTCTCTTGAGCTTCAGCATCATGACTAGGGCTGCGCCCCGCCGTAAGTAAGGCGTGGATTCTCGGCTTAAGGCCGAGAGGCAATGTGGGGAAACGAGGAGAGCAATAGAGGAAATCAGTAGGAGTGGGCCTTTCCAGGCTCTTCTCGTAAGGACGGGGTTTTTCGTGTCATGAAACCTAGTCGTCTTTGAGAGCCCCGCAGGGGCGTGGTGATCCTCTTCGGACTTGATCCGAAAATCTTGGAGCACCCAGGGCGGAACGCCATGCTGGTGGGTTAAAAATGGATCCTGTAACGCACTTCGTGCCTCGAGGATGATGTGAACTAAGCGGAATGTCTTTTTTGGGTGACTGGATTGGGGGAAAGTATAAATGGTGCGCCCGAAGGGAGTCGAACCCCTAACCTTTTGATCCGTAGTCAAATACTCTATCCAATTGAGCTACGGGCGCATAAATCTTTCCACAAATTAACGATTACTTCAGAAAACTGCAAGCTTTTTTGTTTCCAATCGTAGCAAAAATAAATGAATCCTTGGGTCAAGCCTGAGGAAGACACTGCAGGGGCCACGTTAGGAGCTTATGGTAAAAAAAATGAAACCATGGTATACATAAAAAATGGCAAAAAGAGCATTAAAAGAATTTAAGTATTTAGAAGATTGGCACAATCCAAATAAAAAACCCTATATTCTAATTGACCAAATAAGCAAATCCTATTCAGCCTCTGACATGGCTGTGAACCATGTTTCTTTAGAGATTTACAAGGGGGAGTTCTTTTCTTTATTGGGGCCCTCGGGCTGTGGCAAAAGTACCTTACTGCGTATTTTAGCAGGTCTTGAAAAACCAGATTCCGGGCGCATTCTGATTGATGGCATTGATATGACGGATTATCCGCCCTACAAAAGGCCGGTTAACATGATGTTTCAGTCCTATGCCCTGTTTCCTCATATGACCGTTGCTGAGAATGTAAGTTTTGGGCTCGAGCAAGAAAAGCTGCTGAAAAGCACCATTAAAAGCCGGGTTGATGATATTCTGCATTTGTTGAAAATTGAAAAATTTGCAGATAGAAAACCCAATCAGTTGTCGGGTGGTCAAAGGCAGAGGGTTGCGTTGGCCCGTTGCTTGATTAAAAAACCCAAGCTGGTCTTGCTGGATGAGCCTTTGGCGGCCTTGGATAAAAAACTGCGGGAACATACCCAGTTTGAATTAGTCAACATTCAGGAAAAAATTGGGGTGACTTTCATTATGGTAACCCATGACCAGGAAGAAGCCATGACCATGTCAACGCGCCTGGGCATTATGGAAGAAGGGCGCATCCGCCAAGTAGGAACGCCGAAAGAAGTTTATGAGTTTCCTAATAGTGAATATGTGGCGGATTTTATTGGAACCACGAATCTTTTCTATGGAGTAGTGTTGGAAGAAAGCTCAACCCATACAACCGTTCAATCGGACGAACTTAAAATGCCTTTGTATATCAATCACGGAGGGCAGGTGGCTGTGGGATCTCAAGTGGCTGTTTCTTTGCGGCCTGAGAAAATATCGATTCACATCAAAAAACCAAAAGGCAAACAGAATTGTGCGCCAGGAATTGTGAAAGATATTGCCTATTTGGGGGATGTATCTATTTATTACATACAAATTGAGCCTTCAAAGAAACTGGTTCTGGCGACGTTACCAAACTTTAAGCGCTCTGAAACAAGTCCTGTGACATGGAATGACCGGGTTTACATTTCATGGAAGCCAGAAAACCCTGTTATTTTAACGGCTTAAAATGACGCGCAAAAATAGAGCCCTTTTTTTTGCACAAATCAAAAAATTTTATGAAAAACAAAAGACTTCCTTTTCCAAAAATCTTCTTATTGGGGTGCCCTTTAGCTGGCTTTTGATCTTTTTCTTTTTACCCTTTTTAATTGTTTTGAAAATTAGCTTTGCGGAACCCTTGGTTGATTTGCCACCCTATTCTGAATTGATTGAATGGGGTAAAAACCATGCTTTCCACATTCATGTTAATTTAAAAAACTATCTTATTTTATTTCAGGATGATCTTTATCGGCAGGCCTTGGGTCAATCTCTGACTATTGCGAGTGTTTCGACTTTTATTTGTTTGATTATGGCATACCCCATGGCGTATGCCATGGCTACAGCGCCCGAGAAAAAGCAAAGACTTCTTTTGTTGTTAGTGATGCTGCCCTTTTGGACATCTTTTCTGTTGCGGGTTTATGCCTGGATTGGGTTGCTTGGAAGCCAGGGGGTCATTAACGAACTATTATTGGGATTAGGGATTATCGATCAGCCTCTTCCTCTGCTTTACAATAATTTTGCCGTTGGTATTGGTATGGTTTATTGTTATCTCCCCTTTATGATTTTGCCCTTGTATGCCAGCTTAGTCAAATTTGATTGGTCTCTTTTAGAGGCCGCAAAAGATTTGGGCGCGCGGCCATCTAAAATATTTTTCACCATTCTGTTGCCCCTTACAAAAGTGGGAATGATTACAGGTTGTTTGTTTGTGTTTATTCCATCTGTCGGGGAATTCGTGATTCCTGAGCTGTTGGGATCATCGGAGTCTTTGATGTTAGGGAAGATGATTTGGACTGAATTTTTTACGAATCGAGATTGGCCTGTGGCTTCCGCCATTGCGGTTTGTATGCTTATTTTTATGATCCTTCCTCTTATTCTGTTGCAGCAAAAGACTGAGGACCCCGCATCATGAAAAGAAAGGTGAGTGTCTTGTCGTCATTTTTAGTTTTTGGATATGCCTTTTTATATATTCCGATCGTTACCCTTATTATCTATTCTTTTAATAGTTCGAAGCATGTTTTCATTTGGGGTGGGATCTCTTTAAAATGGTATGGGGCTCTGTTCCGCAATACACAGCTGCTACAGGCTGCCTGGATCAGTCTGCGCATTGCCCTGGCCTGTGCTACCCTTTCGGTTCTGCTAGGGATCTGTGGGGCGTTAATTTTAACAAAGTTAAAAAAGTTTTTTGGACGGGGTTTTTTTCAGGGCCTGGTGAAGGCGCCCTTGATGATGCCAGAAGTCATTATGGGGTTGTCCTTGCTGCTTTTGTTTATCAATATGGAACAACTCATTGGGTGGCCTGAAACAGGAACGCTGACAACCATTACGATTGCTCATACAACTCTGGCCGTTGCTTATGTGACGTCTATTATTTATACCCAACTTTCTAGTTTTGATGATTCTTTGACAGAGGCGGCCATGGATCTGGGAGCAGGACCCATCAAATCTTTTTTCTTAATCACACTACCCATTTTGTCACCATCCTTGGTTGCGGGGTGGCTGCTGGCATTTGTACTATCTTTAGATGATGTGGTGCTTGCTAGTTTTGTGGCAGGTCCCAAATCAACAACCTTGCCTATGATGATTTATTCCAGCGTCCGGTATGGTTTAACACCACAAATCAATGCTTTAGCAACCATTGTGATTGCGATTGTTACCTTGTGTATTCTGGCTGCGGCTTTGATGTATCGCCGCTCCTCCCAACGCCACAAATCAGCTACTACTTCGAAAAATGGTGGAATCTCGGTCTTTTAATGTAAAGATGTACATGTTGAAGCTCTTGCCCTGGCTTCGTTTGTATTAACTGATTTCTGGGATTGGGAGGCCCAGAGTCATCTATAAAAACAACATGAACTATTTACAAATTTTTGTTGTTTTTTTTTAGCTAACATGTAAAATTTTCAAAACCATGGAAAAATTTTAACAGGAGGATACCATGTCTACAGCAAAACTTAAGGAGGTGGCCTATAAGCCATCGCCATCGGAGCCTTTTATGAATGAAAGGCAAAAAGAATATTTCCGCAGCAAGATACTTGCCTGGAAGGATGAACTTCTTGCAGGATCTATGGAAACCCTAGAAAACTTGAAAGAAGAAAGCTATGTGCACGAGGCAGATTTAAATGACCGTGCCTCTAACGAAGTGGATAGATCTTTTGAGCTTAGAACACGGGACCGTGAGCGTAAATTATTAGGAAAACTAGATTCCGCCTTGCAAAGAATAGAAAATGGCACCTATGGGTATTGCGAAGAAACCGGCAATCCTATTAGCCTGGCTCGTCTGGAAGTGCGCCCTATCGCGACCTTAAGTATTGAGGCGCAAGAACGGCATGAGCAGAAAGAGCGAACTCATCGGGAAACCGAGTAAAAAACTAGCCTTTTGGTCGATTCCATCACCAAATGACTCCCTCGGGCTTGACCCGAGGGTCCAAACCCTATGTTTTTATAGAAAAATGGATCCTCGAGTCAAGCCCGAGGAAAGAAATAGGGGGGGATCTTTTTACAGGAGTTTAGCTATACCAGCGGATAAGGGCTGAACCCCAGCTCAACCCCGCCCCCATGGCGTCAACTAAGACGAGTTGACCTGGCTTTATTTTGTGATTGCGAACACCCCAATCTAATGCCAAAGGAATTGAGGCTGCTGATGTATTGGCATGTTGCCCAACGGTTTTGATGATTTTATCGGCGGGAAAAGACAGACGTTCCGCTGTTGCATTAATAATACGCTCATTGGCTTGATGGGGCACAAACCAATCCACGTCGGCGGCTGAAACTTTTTCTTTTTCAAGAACTTCTTCCAAAGACTCTGACAATTTCGTAACCGCTTGTTTAAAAACTGCTGCCCCTTCCATTTTAATTTTACCCACGTGTTCTGAAGAAGAAGGTCCCCCATTCACATATAAAATATCATTAAATTGCCCATCAGAATGAAGATAGCAGCCCAAAACACCAGTATCTGGTGTATCTGATGCCTCTAACACAACGGCTCCTGCCCCATCGCCAAACAAAATGGCTGTGGAACGGTCTGTCCAATCTAAAATGCGGGAATAGGTGTCAGCACCCACCACAATGCCTCGTTTAGCTTGACCGGATTTGATCAAGCTTGTGCCAACGCTTAGGGCATATACAAAGCCACTACAGGCGGCCTGCATATCAAAGGCGAACCCTTGGGTCATTCCCAGAGCATACTGAACCTTGACGGCAGCAGCGGGAAAAGTTTGGTCGGCTGAGGTTGTGGCGCATATAATGAAGTCTAAGTCTTGGGCCTTTAAACCAGCTTGGTCTAAAGCCGCCTGACAGGCATAAGTGGCCAGATGGGATGTTTGTTCATCAGCAGCCGCAACGTGTCGTTGACGAATTCCCGTGCGCTGGAAAATCCAGTCATCGGTTGTATCCATCATCTTTTCCAGATCTTTATTGGTTAAAACCTTTTTAGGCAGATAGGATCCCGTTCCCCTGATGATGACTGATTTCATGATATCTCTTTAATTTGTGCTTTCCGATAGATCTGGATGATCTTCAAGATCTTTCGCAAGCAATTCTAAATTCGTTTCAATTTGGTGGTTAAAATTATGGGATACTAGCTTGGCAGCCGTCAAAACCGCTGCTGAAAAAGCAAGTGCGTCTGCCCCCCCATGGCTTTTTATGGCAACGCCCTTTAGCCCAATAAACATGGCCCCATTATAAGCCTTTGGATTCATTTTCTTCTTGATGGGTTTAAAAGCTGGAATACAGAAAAGATAGCCTAAACGCGCAAGCCATGATGTTTGAAAAGCTTCCCGGGCTAAGTTCATCATAAAGGTGACCATGCCTTCAATGGTTTTAAGGGTAATATTTCCTGTAAAACCATCGGTAACAATCACATCAACGGTTCCCTTAGCAATATCATCCCCTTCGATAAATCCGTGGAAATTAATAGTATTGGGCGCGCGTCTTAGGATGGTGGCTGCCATCTGAACGGCGGGATTTCCTTTTTGTTCTTCTTCTCCCACATTCAACAGTCCAACAGTGGGATGCTCCAGATTCAGGATTTCCCTGGCGTAGGCGTTTCCCATCAGGGCAAATTGCACCAAATGATTGTGATCACATTGAACATTGGCCCCCAGGTCTAACATGACACAGGGCTTTTTGTTGGTGGGAAAAGATGCCACAATGGCTGGGCGGTCAATGCCGGGAATGGTCTTCAGAAAAAACTTCCCCATGGCCATATAAGCACCAGTATTTCCTGCTGAAATCACCCCTTGGGCTTCCCCATTGGCAACAGCGTCAATGGCAAGACGCATGCTGGATTGCTTCCCCTGACGTAAGGCAATGGAAGGTTTTTCATCACTTTTAATAAACTCAGGTGTGTGAATCAGTTTGTAGTGCCCCGTAAGAGCAGGAAATTTCTTAAGCAAGGGGTTTAGCTGGGATTCATCTCCGTAAATCAAAAGAAACAGATCAGGATTTTGGGCAATAGCTAAAGCAGCACCTTCAATAACCATATGGGGGGCGTTGTCGCCTCCCATGGCATCTAGAGAGAGAATAAGTTTTTCAGCCTGCCCTGTCGCCAACTCTATTCAGCTATTGCTTCTTCTGACTTAACAGAACTCTTTATCACAGATTTTCCATCATAATGTCCGCAGGCATTGCAAACGTGATGGGGCCGATTAATTTCGCCACAATTCCGACATTCCGTATAGGTTGATGTCTTCAAAAAATCATGCGCGCGACGTTGATCTCGGCGAGATGTCGATGTCTTTTTCTTTGGAACAGCCATTTCAAATTCCTTAATTACAAATTTATTTTCCCATTGTGAATAACCTAAATGGGCTTAAAATGCAAGCAAATAAGTTTTATGTCTTTTCTTTGAATAGAACCTTTGCCCCAACTTGTTCCGCCAAACTTTGTAAAGCTTGGCGATATTTGGTATCTCCCCGAAAAACAACCTTCTTGATGCCCTGATGCAGGGCAGCCATGGCAAGGCCTGGGTAAACATCGCAATCCACAGCAACATCTTTCGCGATTTGCCGCACAACAGGAATGCCCAGGCCGTATACAAGATAGTTGGGGATAATTTTTGAATCCTTTTCCATAGGGGTATCCTAGGAATAACTTCCTGTGTTGACAAGGGTTTTTAAGCGTGTTAGCGTGAACGATATATAAAAAAATACTGAATTAGAGAGGCTTTACATGAAAAAATTTTCGTTCTTCCTTATGGTAATTTCCTTTGTTTTTGGCGCAAGTCAGGTGGCTTATTCTTTAGGGTTTGCCAGCAGTCAGTGCCAAACTTACAAGGGTTTTAAAGATTATGAAAACGCTGGTAAACTCTATAAGGGTGAATTTCGTCGAAACAGCCAATGCCTCAAGACGTTTTGTAATAAATTTTGTGCCCAGTCTTGTTCCAGAAATGTTGAGGGGGTTAAAGATTGTCTAACCCAATGTAGCGATATCTTGTCTGCCGAGTCTTATAAGGAAATAGTGGCCTGCGATCTTAAAATCAATGTAACTCAAGTTACTTCTAAACAGTATGAAGATGCAATGAAAGAGGCTAGTGAAAGTTTGGCAAATGCTGAAAATGCTTTGAATGCACCTAAGCAAGCCCGACAAGCGGCAAAAGGGGCGGCTCAAGTGGGGCTGCAACCTATTGAAGGATTATTAAGCCAACTTAGCCAGAAAATTTCGGCTAGAAATAAAGCTCTAGAGGCTTATAACAGTGGGGTTCAATCTGCAGGTACCGATTGCTCTAATTATAGAAAATATAAGGCAATGGTTGATCAGATATACAGACAAATTGCCGCTGTTAAGGCACAAATTTTGCAGTATAAAGATTGGTATAAAGGTGTTTATGTTGCAGCTAAAGTTGGGGTAAAGACAGAAAATGGAACGGAAATTCCTGATTTAGAGGAGCATTTGCAGAGCATGGAAGACAAGAGGGATGAGCCTCTCTCACCAACTGATGTGTCAGGTTGGATGCAAGGATCTTAAACAATAAACTGTAAAAAAAGCAGAGGGAAACATGAAAAAAATATATTTGTTAATTATCTGTGGAATCTTAGGATTCGGTTTTGAGTCTGATTCTTCTGTGGGAAATCGATTCGGATCTTCCATTCGAAGTAATGCAACACAGACGTATTGTTTGCGGTTTGGTGGGGCTCAAAAAGCTTGTAGTAGCTACGACGGATTTCAAAAGTATAAGGAAGCTGGATGTTTAGAATATCGGACAGATAGTCCTTGTTTGCAAAGCTTCTGCTATGCTTGTACTAAGGAGGAAGATTCAAGAAAATTTGGGGCTTGCAGCACATATTGCAGTGCGACCGGATTAGATGGTGTCACCAAGCAGAAGTTGATCGCTAAAGGAATAGGAATTACCGGAACCCCTGTCGATAAGATGAATGAATTGATTGCAAATGAAGGCCCCAAATTAGGAACGGTTGCAGCTGATCAACGGGCCCAGGTTTCGAAGAATATTAAGAAAATCAGTGATCTTCTTTCTACTTTGAGACGGCTTCTAGCTCAAAAGAATGCTTATGTAGACACCATGGGGCAGATAAAGAAAGTTATAAAACAAAAGACGGGGGTTTTGGGAAAAAACCTTGCTGATGCTAATTCAATTCAAAAAGAAATTGATACTCTTATTCAGGAAATTAATGGCCCTGACTATGAACAAGTCACCAAACGATTGAATGGGTCTGTTGTTCATGTGGGTGATTATGCAAAAGCTATGGACTTGCAAAAGCCGCGCTTTGAAAGAAACTTCCCACAGATGTGTGTGTTTGAAAAAGTTTCTGCGAGTAGCTGGACTTCAACAACAAGAACTCGGTCTTTTGTGGGTGCGCAGTAACAAGATTGAAAAAATATTTATAAAAAGGTGGTAATTATGAAAAAACTTTATTTAATAATCTGCAGTATTGTTTTAATTTTTTCTTCAGACATGTGCATGGGAAAATCTTTCAAATGCAAACTTTGGCCTGCGGCCTTGAAGTGTAAGACTTTAAAAGGAATGGAAGAGTATGATAGCAAAGGGTGTATTACCGATCGATCCAGAAGCAAATGCCTTTATACATTTCTTAAAAATAATTGTGTTCCTAAAAAAGGTGTGTGCCCAACAGGTGGTCTATTAGAAACATGTGGAAAAATACGGCGCGATCTATCTTTTACAAGTCAAGAATCTAGTTTGGTTAGTATGGCAGTATTGGAGTGTGTAAACCCACCTAAGTCGCCTCGACCTGCTTCAGTTGTTGAACCAGAGGCCCAAGCTGTTAACGCACCAGTGCGGGTAAGGCCTGTTCCAGCGCCTCGACCAAAGTCTTTCACAGAGGGGATGAGTCTTTCTGCGCCTACCCCAAGACCTAGACCAAAGTCGTCCGCGCCAAGTGTCTCACCTGCCCCTAGAGTAGTTCCCGAAAAGACGACAATCATAGATGAGGATGCGAAAACTAAAGCGGCTATAAAGATTCAAAGAGCGTATAAGCGCTATGTTGCGCGGAAAAAAGCGGCTACAGCTTCAATAGATTTTCTGCCAGCACCAGCGGCTCCAGCAAAACCTGATCTAACAAGTGCTGGACTTGTTCCTCCTCCTCCCCGCTCATCTGATGAGATGTGGACAAGTTATCAGAATGCGGGGGGAACTGTCCCAAGACCAGAATTGTCAGGTTCAGCAAAACCTGCCCAGCCAGTGAGCCAAACGTTTACTATTCCCCCAGTTCCAAAGAAGACTTATGAACAGTCGGAAGCAGAACGAGCCCAGGCAACCCCAGGGAAGAAAGATCCTGTCCCGGCTCATACGGTTAAGAACAACCCTTCCACCCCTCCTAAAAATGGCGCAAACCCTGATTTGCTAGAACAAATACGGGTGGGGAGGAAATTGAAGCATGTTTCACAGGTTAGAGCACCCTCTAAGTCAAAGAATCCTTTGTTAAACAATGAGGCGTTCATAAAGCGAGCTCAAGCTAATAGTGACGAAGACGAACAAGATACCGACGAGTGGGACGAGTAATAGCCCACTCTTCTAACGTTAACTAAAATTAACCCCCGCCCCAAACCAGCGGGGTTTTTTTTATTACCGTCATTGCAAAGAATTTCGTGGGAATCCTGAGGAGGTTGTAAGGCCGACATGGGGGACTGCGAAACAGCTGGATTGCTTCCTCTGGATGACGAGAGCCGGACTCACCCCAATTGATTCCCTCGGGCTTCGACCCGAGGGTCTAAGGGTGCGGAACGCACCCCTGTTGGGGTGCCGAAAGAAGTAAGGCGTGGGTCCTCGGGTCAAGCCCGAGGAATTCAAAAAAAGAGAAGCCGAGGAAGGCAATTATGGGGTGGTGTTCCCCCAATCCCATCATCACGAGCCCCGAAGGGGCGTCGTGATCCAGCTTTTTCTCTATTCATATTTT
>JBAWWO010000020.1 GCA_037146715.1 Alphaproteobacteria bacterium | reverse complement strand
CTTTTAGCTCTCTCCTTCAACCACGAACCACCCCTACTTATGCAACAAGGCCGTTCTTTTGCCCAGTCTTGCGGAAATATTTTCACTACTTGCTCCCAAGGAGTTGTCTATCCAAACAAACAAAAATAAACTAAATATAAAAAAATTTATTACTTTCATTACATCCCTGTTTTTCGTTTTTTAACTTTTTTTATATTAGCATAAAATAAAAATTAATTGAAATATTCTATTATTTATTCTCTAAAACGTAAACTCTACGGACTCATTAAAGTGGGGAATGGTGGGAATATACCCCTCAAATAGCACAGTTTTTTCAACCGTCAAACCAGTCTTTGAAAAACAGGTAATTTCCCCAAAGTTGGGGCCCTTAATCACACAAACAATCAGTTTTCCCTTATCTTTCAGCTGGTTGAAAAAAAACTGGGGAACCACATCAACGCCCACATCAAAGAGGATCCAATCAAAAGGACCTTGTTTGGAAAGTCCCTCGCGCAGCTTTCCTTGAATAGGAACAACATTATTGATGTTGCATTGGTCATAGATCGTATAAATAGATTTTAAAGAAATCTCATCCGTTTCAAATAAAAAAACCGTAGCACATAAAAAACTTAAGATACCCGCTGTATACCCACCGCCACCTGCCACAACCATGGCAGAATCATCTGCATTGGGCGTCAAATGATGGAATATTTTAGCTAACATCAGAGGCGGCAATAAAAATCGATCTTGGGAAGTTTTTAAAAGAGCATCACTATAGGCAACGCTTAGGGGAATATCTGTGATAAAGCGCTCTCTCCCTAGCTTTGCAAAGACATTCCTAAGCAACGGAAAGGGCGCAAGATGGGGCACAATTTGCCTATCAACAAAGTGTTTTCCGTATTGGTGTGGTTGAGCCATGTCCACATTATGGGTTGGAAAACAATCTAAATCAAGTTAAAGCATAAAAAAGCTTGCGTAAAAACCCCTAGACGTTTTAAATTTGTCCTCATATCATGATGAAATACTTCGTTATTATTGTTACTTTTTTTGCGCTGGATGCCTTGTCAAAGCCATCTTACCTGTTGATCAATGCTTCAACGGGCGAAAAAATCATTGCAGAAAACTCTGACGAGAAACGATTCCCCGCCTCCTTAACAAAAATGATGACCCTGTATATTACCTTTGAAAAGTTAAAGGACGGTACCTTAAAATTGACGGACGAAGTGCCCATGTCAAGCAAAGCCTGTCGACTGCCCCCTTCCAAACTCCATTTAAGACCAGGCACAAAATTAACGGTTGAGGAAGCCATTCAAGCCCTGGCTGTTAAGTCAGCCAATGATGTAGCCTTGGCTTTGGCTGAAAGAATTGGTGGCTCTGAATATGAGTTTGCTGCCATGATGAATGAAAAGGCTGAAGCTTTGGGTATGAACGATACAGTTTTTTATAATCCCTCGGGCCTGCCCCACCGAAAACAAGTATCAACGGCAGAAGACATGGCTAAATTGGCCCAAGCCCATTTAAATCATCATCCTGAATTTTATTATTTCTTTTCATCTCGCCATTTTTCTTTCCGCGGAAAACGATATAAAAATCACAATACCCTCTTGGGAAAGATTGATGGGGTTGATGGCCTTAAAACAGGCTATACCCCCGCTGCTGGTTGGAATTTAGTAGCCTCCCAAAAAATAGGCTCTGAACGCATCATTGGGGTTGTTATGGGGGAATATAGCCAACCCCGACGAAACTACATGATGACAACTTTGTTGAACAAACAAGTACCCACCCAAGCACAGATTCTTGAGGCAGAACGCAAGGTTTCCAAAAAACGTCACAGGGCTCGCATGGCTTTGTCTAATTGGACTGTTCAAACAGGAACATTCCGAAATCGCGCACAAGCCAACAAATTTATAAGCGACCTTAAGAAAAAGCATACTTCGGTTGTAAGCAGCGCCCTAAACATAGTGCGCCGTAAACGAAAACAATATACAACTCAAGTCGGACAATTTAAGTCAAAAAAAGAGGCAGAAACCATGTGCGCTACCCTGAAAGAAAAATCTTTAACATGCTTAGTTGTGAAAACCAAATAGAAGAGATATATTTATTCAAATTTTAAATATAAAGAGGACATGAATGACTAGAAATAAATTAGCTTCGTTTTTTTTGACACTAGTGGGGGGAATAGGCGCTTCTCTTTCGGCTAGAGCTGAATTTCCTGAAAGCGCTTCTCCCGTTACTGTACAACAAATGGAGAGCATCCCTGAGACGCCTATATCAGAATCCATGGAAACTGCTGTAGAAGAGCCCTCAACCCCTGAAGCTGACTTAACCCCTGCTGTTCAAGATCAAAAAGAGCCTAAGGAAAAAGAAGAACCTTCAAAAGATAATCCGGAAGACGACGAAGATGAACCTTCCTTAACTGACTCAACCGACCTAAATACAGGCTCAGCCCAGTCAAAGGATTTTTTTGAAGCTAAATATAGCCCCTCGGACGAGGAAGAAAGCGCTTAACTCTCTCAATTTCTTTCCTCGGGCTTGACCCGAGGATCCATTTTTCTATAAAAACAGAGGGTTTGGGCCCTTTTGCAAAGATATGTCTAAGCAATGGAAAGGGGGGAAGATGGGGTGAGCCATGAACACAAATGAAGATGAAAAACACCCTAAATCAAGCTAAAGATGGCTTGCGCACCCAATAAAGCACCACAAAAGTAGACTTTTAAAGATGACCCTGCTTGATCAGTATTAGGGTACAAGTGATCTCCCTTGACTCTCCATCTTCAGATGTATAAAGAAACTGAATTACTCTGCTCGCAAAAGCATCTTTATGCTCTTGATCAAGTTTAGGTTTCTTGGCTATACATTGACCAATATAAGCCAGAAACCTATCGACTTTTGCACCTCGTTTGTCTTTGGGAGTCTCTCTCAAGCGACTGAGCAAAAGGCGCGGATACTCACCCTCAAACAGACCAGGAACCATTTGCATAATTTTTTTGGCTCCCTCACAAACACTTTGTCTCTCCTCATCGGAGGAGGTGAAAGCCAACATTTGCACTACAGAAAGTCGATCCAAAGGATTCATTGAAGGTACTATAAAATCTTTGGCTTTACTAGCAACATGCGCTCTTTTTTTCTCATCACCAATACTCGCAAGGCCGCTAGCGACTATTTCACTATACCCTCCCAACCCATCAGATAAGGGCAAAGTCAAATCCTCCAAAGACTTTTTATCTATAGGTCCTCTTGGAACAACTATTGCACTACCATCTGATCCGAGAGAAGAAAATACGACCATGCCATCGGGTAATTCCTGAGCAGAAGCCCCATAAGAAACAGGTATGCTAAAAAGAAGACTGCTCACAACAACAAGCAAATGTCTCAAATTAGTCATGACTGCCCTTACCCTACAATCTCACATTCGCTGAAAAAGAAGGAAATTTCATTGCGAGCATTTTCCAATGAGTCAGATCCATGGACAGTGTTTTCATCAATAGACAGGGCAAACATCTTACGAATAGTGCCTTCTTCTGCCTGAGCAGGATTCGTTGCACCCATGATTTCGCGATTCTTAAGCACAGCACTTTTGCCTTCTAAAACCTGCACAACAACCGGGGCTGAAGCCATAAAGCTGCACAAATCATTATAAAAAGGGCGCGCTGCATGAATTTCATAAAACTTTTCAGCTTGTTTCTTTGTCAACTGAATACGCTTTTGCGCCACAATGCGAAGACCTGCTTTTTCAAAACATGCGTTAACTTCACCTGTTAAATTGCGACGGGTGCCATCGGGCTTAATAATAGAAAGAGTTCTTTCCAAAGTCATTTGATTCTCCTTAAAATAAATCGATTTAAAAACTGGTTTAAAAATACGCAGAGATGCACCTTTTGTAAAGCCCTACCCATGAAAATAATCATAAATGGTTTCGGCGATTTTACCGCTAATGCCCTCAACCTTTTGCAAATCCTGAAGGCCAGACTCTGACACAGCCTTTACAGATCCAAAATAATTCAGTAATTGCTTCTTGCGTTTGGGGCCCAGGCCTTTGATTTGATCCAACCCTGATGACAAACTGACTTTCTGACGCTTATAACGATGGGTACCAATAGCAAAACGGTGAGATTCATCTCGCAACCGTTGCAAATAGTAAAGCAAGGGATCCGTGGGGTCCAAAATAATAGGGTCTTTGCCTTTCATATACACTTTTTCCCGCCCTGCATTACGGTCTTCCCCCTTAGCAATACCGATAATAGGCACAGTCAAATCCAGATCCGCCATCACCTGCAATCCCATGCTCAGCTGGCCCTTACCGCCATCCAAAATAACCAGATCGGGTAATGTTTCCGTTTCTGCCTTGTGAAAGCGCCGCCACAAAACTTGGCGCATCATAGCATAGTCGTCCCCTCCTCTAGCATCCGGATCCATATCTTTAATTGCGAATTTGCGATAAGACTTTCTGTCAAAGCCCTCTGTATTCGCCACCACCATAACCCCATAGGCATTGGTGCCTTGTAAGTGGCTGTTATCATAAATTTCCAACCGATTGGGCAAATGATTCAACCCTAAAACCTCTTGCAATTTCTTATGCAATTTTTTTCCCTGATCTTCATGAGAAAGCTTCAAAGCAAGAGATTCTCTGGCATTGGTTTCCACCTGCCCTATCAACTGCTTCAGATCGCCTCGTTTAGGGGCAGCAATATGGACCCTATAACCTGCCTGGCTAGATAGAGCATCCTCCAAAATCGCTCGATCCGAAATCTCATGATTCAGCAAAATCTGTTTAGGGGCCTTATTGCCCACATAGAACCAAGATAGAAATGCTGACAAAATATCCCCCACTTCTTGATCTGGTGTTTGTTGCGGAAAATATACCCGGTTCCCATAGTTGCTTTCGTGACGAAAAAAGAATACCTGTACTGCCGTTTTTCCGCCCTCTTGCACCAAGGCAACTACATCCGCATCGTCGATACCCCGCACAAATAAGCCTTGCTCCTCTTGAATCTTTGTTAGAGCCTGAATCTGATCGCGCAACAGCGCTGCTCTCTCAAAATCAAGATTGTGGCTAGCTTTGGCCATTTCCTTGGCTAAATCAGCTTGCAATTCTTGGTTATGGCCCTGCAAAAACTTTTTTGTTTTTTCAACGCTTTTAGCATAATCTTCCCAACTGATTTTTCCCACACAGGGGGCTGTGCATCGTTTAATATGGTATTGCAAACAAGGCCGCTGCCGTGATCTAAACATACGGTCCGAGCACGTTCTGATACGAAAAACCTTTGTCATTATTTCCAAAGTTTTTTGCACATAATGTTTTGAGGCAAAAGGCCCAAAATAATCCCCCGGAATCTTTTTCGCCCCCCGATAGATCATAATTTGAGCCGGGAGCTCCCCCTTAGTCAGAACCAAATAGGGAAAAGATTTGTCATCACTGAACAGCACGTTAAATCTGGGCTTAAGGTTCTTGATCAGGTTGACTTCCAACAGCAGCGCTTCCCCTTCTGTATGGGTCACCACAAACTCCATTTTCTGGGTCAAACTGATCATGCGTTGAATGCGAATGGAAAGTTTATCGGGCCGGGTATAGCTTGTAACCCGGTTCTTCAGATTCTTGGCTTTCCCCACATAAAGCACTTGGTTTTTATCACCCAGCATCCGGTAAACCCCAGGTTTTTCCTGCAGATTTTTTGCATAAGACTGGATGATTTTAATGCCTTCTTCTAGTGCGGTCATAAGATAAACTTAAAGTGACCCCTGGTAACTTGCAAGAAAGAAAAATCTTTTCGTGACACGTGCCTGTATAAATTTTATAATTCACCCATATTATAAAAATACGGGGAAACATGGCTCTTTTAACCACCCAAGATAATGTCTATCTTTCCATTATGACCCCCTTGGGGAAGGACGCCCTTATTTTGGAAAAATTCACGGGGGTTGAGGGATTTTCCGAACTTTTCCGCTTTGAGGCCGAAGTTTACGCGCCAGCTTTGAATACTGCGGCAGATAGTGCCATAGATTTTACAAGCCTAATTCAGCAAATAGTCACTATCCAAATGACCTTTGATGGCAAAATCCGCTACATCAGTGGTATCGTTACCCATCTTAGTCAGGGGCCAACTGTGGTCGTGGCCTCGGGCAACAACAATCAGTTTTATGAAAAAACCTATTACTATCTAACCATTCAGCCCACGGCGTGGTTGATGACCTTAACGGAAAACTGCCTAATTTTTCAAAATCAAACCACTATGGATATTATCAAGTCCGTTCTGGCGGTCCACCAAATCGATATTCTGGACCAAACAACCACCGCTGGCACGAATGTGCGGGAATACTGTGTGCAGTATAACGAAAGTGATTTTAACTTTGTTTCCCGCTTGATGGAGGCCGAAGGCATTTATTACTTTTTCTCACACCTAAACGGCACCCACACTATGGTCCTGTGCGATAGCTCAAAACCCTATGTGGCCAATGCTAACTACACAACCCTACCTGCTATTTATTATGCTGACCGTCCCAGCGTAGATATGCCTGGGCTCACCAACCTACGTATTTGTCAGCAGATTGTTCCCTCTGCCTATGTCAGTAAAGATTATGATTTTCAAAAGCCTAGCACGAACTTAGCGGCAACAGCCCTAGGCCAAGGCGACAACCGCGTGATTTATCACTATCCCGGTAACTATATTCTACAACCAGATGGGCAAGCCTTAACAAACCGTCGACTAGGGGCTCTTGAGTTTCCTTTTGCCTCGGTCCAAGGGGATACGAACGTTCCTCTGCTGGAAATAGGCACAACGCTGAATTTAACCAATTGCCCTCGACAAGCAGCGAACACGGAATATGTGACCTATCGCCTTTACCACGATGCCTTACAAGAAAATGATGAGAACAGAAATGAACAGCGCTCCCTGTATCAAAATAAGGTTGTTTTATTTGATAGTACTCAAATCCATTTGCCCGTTTTAAAAACCCCCTGTCCTAAAGTTTATGGAACCCAGACGGCTCTTGTCATGGGCAAGGATGGGGAAGAAATTTGGACAGATCAATATGGCCGAGTGCTTGTGAAATTTTACTGGGATTTAAGCGACACAACGGCCGACAAAACATCCTGCTGGATTCGGGTGGCTCAACAGTGGACAGGGAAAAACTGGGGCATTTTGTTCACCCCCCGCATAGGGCAAGAGGTGGTGGTAACCTTTTTAGACGGCAATCCCGATTATCCTTTGATTACGGGCTGTGTGTATAATGGGGAAAACCTGCCTCCCTATCTGCCCGACACCCCCACCAAAAGCACCATTAAGACGAACTCCTCAAAGGGAGGCAACGGCTTTAACGAATTACGATTTGAAGATTTAGCGAATTCAGAAGAAATTTATATGCATGCCCAAAAAGATCTGAATATTGACGTCTTAAATGGCAACCGCACCACAACCCTAGAGGGCCAAAATGGGGGCGGAAACGATACCTTGCTGCTGAAAAAAGGCAACCGAGCCATGACCCTTGACCAGGGAAATGAAAGCATCACCTTAAGCCAGGGGAATCGCAGCATCAATGTAACCGGTAACCAGGATGTGACTGTCAGCGGAAATTACAGCATGAATATTGGGGGTGACTTAAATATTCAAGTGGGGGGTGCCATTTCAATTCAAGGGTCCTCAACCTATAGCTTGCAAGCCACAGGGGCAGCCACTGTTCAAGCCCAAAGTTATCAGTTAACTTCTCAAACAACAGCAACCCTGCAAGCTTTGATGATGAGTTTACAGGGGGATGCCCAAATGAGTTTACAAGCCCCTATGATCGCCCAAACAGCCAATGCTGCTTTTACGATTACGTCGGCCAGCGTCTCAGTCACGGCTGATGGAATGGTCAGTATTGTGGGCCAAATGCTTATACTTGGATAAAGGATAACTAATGCCAGATTTCTCACCAGATTTTCTAGACAAACTACGCTCTCAGCAAGGAACTGCCACAACAGCCGCTGATAAGGGGGCGTCTACAGATCTTGAAGCTGAAGCCTCAGTTCCCCCTACTGTCACAGATCAATATTCTTTGCCTCCTCAAGACGGTATTCAAGAAATTAAAGATAAAAACGGCAACGTGATCCAAAGAATCCCCTATGCGGGGGGCAAGGTCTCAGGGGTCCGGGAAATCTATTCCCCCACCACCCAAAAACTGATTCAAACAACCACCTACACAGAGGGCATTATAGATGGCAAAATGCAAGGTTTTGACGCTGATGAAAACCTGATCCAAGACATGATGTATGTGCAAGGTCAAAAACAAGGCCTTTCTACATTCTACGCAAAGGGCGTTAAGATAGCAGACATTAATTTTGTGGACGATCTAATGTCAGGAATTGCAACCTATTATAGCCCCCTAGGATATGTCAGCATGATTGCGTCCTATACCAACAATAAACTAGATGGCCCCTATACTCTGTTCAATGATAAAAAAGATATCATCAAAAAATGCACCTATGTGGCTGGCAATTTAGAAGGGCTTAGTCAAACATTTTACCCCAGCGGAGCTTTGTTAGAAGAAACGGTATATGCAAACAACCTGCCCCAAATCAAAACAACCCAATATTATGAAAGCCAAAAAATCCGAATGATTCGTACCTTTGATGAGGATGGAAAATTAATTCAAGAAGAGATTTTTCAAGAAGATGGCGCCCTGAAAAGCAAAAAGGAAGTGTCGCAAGACCCTCTTATAGATGGCCTCATATAGTTAGATTGCTTTAAAAGGATACGAGGCACGAGGAACGACATCTAGTAAAACCTAGGTTAGGGAAGAATAAGGACGTACTCAGTTTAAAGGAACGAGCTAGACGTTGAATTTGAAGTGAAAGATGTCCCCATCCTGCACCAAATACTCACGACCTTCTTGACGCATTTTGCCGGCCTCTTTGGCGCCTTGCTCACCCTTATAGGCTACGTAATCTGCGTACGCAATGGTATCTGCGCAGATGAATCCTCGTTCAAAATCTGTATGAATCACCCCTGCGGCCTGAGGAGCCTTTAATCCCTTATTCAAGGTCCAGGCCCTGGCTTCTTTAGGACCCACTGTAAAAAACGTCAATAAATTCAATAGGCCATAGCCAGCCGCCACAATTTGATGCAGACCTGACTGAGTCAATCCTAGTTCAGCCAAAAATAAGGATTTTTCTTCAGCTGACTCTAAAGACGCAATGTCTGACTCAATGGCTGCAGAAATCACCAACACCCGCTCAGAACCCATTTTTTCCATGACTTTTGCGGAAAAGTGATTGCCTTTGGCGGCTTCAGCCTCAGATACATTACATACATATAAAACTGGCTTTAGGGTTAATAAATGAAAGGAATGGGCAATCGCTAAGTCTTCTGCAGATAACTTTACATGTCGCGCCTGTGTTCCCTGTTCAATTGCTGGCAACAAAATCTGGGCCACACGCATTTCTTCCACGGCGCCTTTATCTTGAGTTTTAAGCTTTTTTTCCAGAGTTTGTATTTTTTTCGTGATGCTTTCAAGATCTGCAAGCAAAAGCTCAGTTTCAATGATTTCCATATCCCGCAAAGGATCAACAGAATCTTCCACATGGGTGATGTTGCCATCTTCAAAACAGCGCAGAACATGAACAATGGCATCAACGGCCCGGATATGACCCAAGAACTGATTTCCTAGCCCCTCCCCCTTGCTGGCGCCTTTAACAAGCCCCGCAATATCTACAAATTCCAAAGTAGTTGGGATTTCTTTAGCTGACCCTCCAATGGCTGCAATTTTATCAAGTCGAGGATCTGGAACCCCTACTCGCCCTATATTGGGTTCAATGGTACAAAAGGGGTAATTGGCAGCCTCAGCCGCTGCTGTGCATGTTAGCGCATTAAACAAAGTTGACTTACCCACATTTGGCAGCCCTACAATTCCGACATTAAATCCCATTACACACCTATTTTTTCTATGAATTCTTGAGGTTTTTCTTTCAAAAACAAGGGGAAAAAGCAGCTGATCTTATCATATAAAGAAGACAGCTCTTCTTGTTCGTGCTTTGAAAAATTCGCCAAAACATGCTGCGTTGCATCCTGGGAAGACGAAGGCCTTCCCACCCCAAGACGCAATCGCCAAAACTCTTGAGTTCCCAAAGAGGCCTCTATACTTTTCAGCCCCTTATGCCCCCCATTGCCGCCCCCTTGCTTTACTTTAACAGCCCCAAAGGAAATATCAATTTCATCGTGGCATACGAAAATATTCTGGGGCAGAATCTTATAAAAGTGGGCCGCCATTTGCACAGACTGTCCTGATAGATTCATAAAAGTTAGCGGTTTTAAAAACACAACTTCCTGGGATTCAATTTCTCCCAAAGAAACGCCTCCTTGAAATTTAGCTTTAAAGGGGGGAATCTTATAATAATCCTGAAGATAGTCTAGTAGCAAAAATCCCGCATTATGACGCGTTGTTAAATATTGGGGACCTGGGTTTCCCAATCCAACAACAAGCTTCATAAGCTTAGGCTGATTTTTCTGGTTCAGCGGCAGAAGCTGCGGCAGGGGCTGCTTCAGCAGCGGCGCTTTCATCAACAACCTTAGGCGGAACAATCGTCAAAACAGTACCAACCCGCTCAGGATGGGAAACTTGTACATAAGAAGGTATGTTCAAGTCTGCCAAAGAAATTGAGCTTCCAATGGTCAATGGCGCCAAATCCAACTCAATGAATTCAGGAATCTGGTTAGGTGAACAAATCAAAGGCAAAGAGTGCCGCAATGTATTCAACACCCCACCCTGCTTAAGGGCCGCACACTGGGCTTCATTAATGAAGTGCAACGGAACATCAATCGTAATTTTGCTTGTTGCGCCAACACGAATAAAGTCGATGCTAATAGGACGATCTGTCACTGGGTGAAACTGCACACTACGAACCAAAACCTGTTCTTTCTTGCCAGCTACGTTTAGTTCATACAAATGGCTTAGAAAACCTTCTATGCTCATTTCCTTAACCAAAAGTCTTTCTTCAATACTAACGGCTAAAGGTTCTTTTTTGTTGCCATACAAAATGCCTGGAACAAACCCTTTGCGGCGTTCTGCCCGTGCGGGGCCTGTGCCAATTTCGGCTCTAGTTGTAACTTCTAATGACTTTAACGTTGACATAACAACATCTCCTTAAGAAAATCTATAATAATGTGTATCTGCATTTTAATACGCGTAATTTTTTCCAAGATCAAGAAAAAAACTTCAAAAAAGACAATTATAGGTTTATATTTTAAAAATGACGATGATTCATAAACATCAAGACCCCAAAGATCTGCGCGATAGATTTGCCTTAGGACTGGTAAAATTCTTAAGAATTTTGGCCGATGCCTTCTTCAAAAAACGTTATGGACACAGAGCAGTTGTGCTGGAGACCGTGGCGGCAGTCCCAGGAATGGTAGGCGCCGCTTTACTTCATTTCAGATGTTTGCGCAAAATCAGAGACGACCAAGGCTGGATCGAAAAATTGCTGGCTGAGGCTAATAATGAACGCATGCATTTGATGATTTTCATTGAAATTGCCAAACCTACCTGGCTTGAGCGCATGGCCATTGTCATTACGCAATTTCTTTTCGTTATGGCTTATTTTATTTTGTATGTGTTTTCTTCAAAGACGGCCCATCGGTTTGTGGGGTATTTAGAAGAAGAAGCCATCATCAGCTACACTGAGTATTTAGAGCAAGTTGATCAAAATCCGAAAAAAGAAAATATACCCGCAACACCGCTGGCCATAAAATACTGGAATCTTTCCAAAAATGCCCGATTGAGGGAACTTATCATCGCCGTTCGCGAAGACGAAATCCTTCATCGAGATACGAATCATCTGATTGCCGATAAATTTTCCCGCCACGAAGATCTGTTAGCCCCCCGGTCTTGGTAAAAAACACTGGACGAACAAAAAAAACTGTGCTAATTCATTCACACACTCTGTCGCGGGGTGGAGCAGCCCGGTAGCTCGTCAGGCTCATAACCTGAAGGTCGTAGGTTCAAATCCTGCCCCCGCAACCAATTTTCATCCCCTCCCCTTTTTTCTCATTTAACCTCTTTGACTATTATTTTAGCCTCTGCTATGCCTAAATAACCTATGAAGGAGTTATAAAGAATTATGATATCTAAAAAAATATATGTTGTGTTAGCTAGTATCTGCATAATGGGAATGGAATCTCATAGTGCAACCCAAGAACCTACTATTTTCGGCCCCCCCACTTTTTCTCAAAGATTTGCCATTTTCTCTGAAAAATTTGGCAGATGGGAAAAAGAAATCATTAAGGCCCTTCCCCGTAAAAACACCCAAGAGATTATTCAGTATCTTCTACCAGAAGAAAATGATGGATTTACCTGCGAAGAATTCCTTACTTCCTTAAAAAGGATTTCTTTGGATGAAGCAAAAAATGTCGCCATGTGGACTAAAAGACTTGTTAACCCCAAGATGACAGGTCGAAGCTACTTAACCATTTTTAATGCTTTAAAAGATGTTCCCACTGCAGAAAGAAAAGCTGTAACCGACAGAATTCCGAAAGAAATAATTGAAACAAGCCATGGACGAGAAATTGCTGATTTTATAAAAAATCCACAATCTCTGGTCGTTCCAAACATGACAGAAGAGGAACGTGATAGAGTGTTTGCCGCTCTTACAAACATTCGGGATACAGAAAGAGCGTTGCTTGTAGAAATAAGCAGATCTCTTAGTAAAAATAATGGTATCGGGTCAGATTATGCAGCCATCCTGCCCGCTATGGCAACCGCACCCTCTGAGGAATGGCGCGACATTGCTGAATATGTTAGATCATTCAGTGATTATCAATTGAATGGCCAAGACTGTGCAACACTTATAATTTCAATCAGTAGCATTCCATTTCCACAAAGAGAATTTGTTATTAAAAAGACTATGCTTTCTCTAAAACCCCCAGTAGATCTACTAAAGATTATCGAGACCATGTCAGCCACTCTGAATAACCTAAAAGAACGTATAGATAATGGAGGTCCCGGCGCATGATTTGGGCATATTAGAAGCCTTAGATCCCGCCGTTTCGCGATGGAGTGCTAAAATAAAACCTATATTTTTTTGGGTAATCCGCGTGAAACCAGGGATGAAAATTCCGACATGTACATCTTGGTACATTATGAATTTGAGATCCTGCTGTTTCGCGATCGAGTGCTAAAATAAAACCTAGATTTTTTGGGTAATCCGCGTGAAACCAGGGATGAAAATTCCGACATGTACATCTTG
>JBAWWO010000019.1 GCA_037146715.1 Alphaproteobacteria bacterium | reverse complement strand
CCATTTTTTATGAATTATGTTATTGCTTTTAAAGCAAAGAATTCCATTGAGGACGTGTTCCTTGTTTTGTTGCCAGTATTCAAACAAATGAGTTAACTCCGTATGTTTGATGGCGTGGGGAGTTTCATCAGAAATGTAAGGGTATTTTTTGTCTAAATCGCGCATTTCAAAGGTATAGGTGACCAAAGGGATGGGGCTAGGAGACGTTTCTTGAGAAAAGTGCCCCTGGGCCGCAGCAATGGAATAAAGCCGTGTTGAGCCCTGTTCATACCGTGCAATCAGATACCCTAAGATAAGCGCTGCTACCATAAAAAGAAATCTGGTTAAACCGTTCATTCTACCTCTTCCAACTCAAGAACATTAAACATGTGTATTTTGTCTTTTTTCAGGCCTATAGCTTTTTTGCCGTGTAATATAGCCAGGGCCTCTTGTCCAAAAATTTCACCGCGCCATCCGGTTGTCACAAGATGTTTTTTTGGATTATGGACAAAATTTTCTAACTCTTGCTGTGACGCAATTAGCCTTGAAGGTATATTATGATCATCAGCCACTTGTTTCAACAGAATTTTCAATAGGTCTATTTTGCAGGGATTTTTAAGATCTTTTGAAGAAAAGGGAGGGGTAATAGCCCCGCACTGGGCTATCTGCTCCAAAATAGAGGTAGCCATATTCTTTTTATCATGCGGAAGGGCGCGCTCTAAATCTTGTACTGAAAGGGGATCTTTCCTTGCCAGGTCTTTCAAAACATCATCTTTCAAAATACGGCTGCGAACTGTATCGGTTTTTTGGGCTAGTTCTTCCCGCCAAGCAGCAAGACCTTTAAGATTTGCCCAAAATTGAGGGTTTGAATTTGGAAAAGTAATTTTTATGCGCTTCCAGCCGTTTTCCGGTAGATGTTTATAGGTTGTGGGCGACTCTAGAGTATCCATTTCTTCTTGAATCCACGAAATCTTGTTTCCAGCTCTTTTGCTTAATTGAGTGTACAGTGTTTCCAAGTGACGAACATCAGCCGCAGCATAGGAAATTTGGTGTTCCGTTAGGGGCCGTTGATCCCATTCTGTATAGGAAACATTCTTGTTAATTGTTTTGCCCAAGACAGATTTTACCAGTTTTTCATATGAAATACTTTCCCCATACCCACAAAGGCAAGCTAAAAGCTGGGTATCGGCGATGGGGCCAGGAATTTGCCCCCATAGATAGAAGAATATTTCCAAATCTTGCCGGGCCGCATGAAATATCTTTAGGATTTTTTCATCATAAAATAGGGTTTTTAAGGGGTCCAAATTTTCCAGGCTAAGAGGGTCTATTAATGCAATTGTATCGCTTGTGGCGATTTGAACTAAACGAATTTGGGGCCAATAGGTGGTGATACGGCAAAACTCTGTATCAACCCCAATACAAGATTCTTTTTGGGCTTGCAGACAGAATTCTTCTAAACTTGCGGCATTACTGATCAAGACAATTTTCATTGGCCTTTTATATAAGAATTTCTGACATTAATCAATTTTTCATTTGCATAATGACTTAAAGATAGTTATACCATTATTACTTGTAACTTATTTCAAATTTTCTTAAGGATTATATAATGGCTCGCGTAACGATTGAAGATTGCATATTAAAAGTGCCTAACCCCTTTGAACTTGTTCTTTTCTCTGTACAGAGAGTACAGGAGATTACCACGGGGTCCCCACTTACAGTGGATCGTGATAATGACAAAAACTCAGTCATTGCTTTGCGCGAAATTGCCGAAGGCACTGTTTCTGTTCAGAAACTAAGAGATGCAACCGTTAAAGGCTTGCAAAAACATTCAGAACAGGATGAAGAAGAAGGAAGCCCCCTATTGGATGAGATGTTGGCTGAGGAAAGTCACTGGCTTCATGGATCCGAAGGTGGTAATATAGAGGAAGAGCTAAGAGAAGATGACTTGTCTGTGACGGAAAGTTTAGACGAGGAATTAACGGAAATAGATATTCAGGAAAGTGATGCAGATGTTTCGGAAGAGGACCTTTCGAGTTTGTAATGAAAAATTTATAAAAATAATAAATTACAAAAGGGGCCTTAAGGCCCCTTTTGATTATATAAGTTAGCTATGCAGGATAGGATTGAAGCACTAGGACAAAAAATATTAGGGTATAACCCCCAGGCAGATCTGAAAGATTTGGCTAGGGCCTATGACTTCGCACGCCAACACCATGAGGGGCAAAAAAGAGCATCGGGAGACCCTTATATTTCACACCCCCTAGAAGTTGTTGAAATCTTAGCTGATTTGAAAGTGGATATGGCGTCGATTATTGCCGGGATGTTACATGACACAGTGGAAGATACATCAGCCACATCGGAAGATATCCGAAAACTCTTTGGAGAGGAAGTTCAAAAACTTGTTCAGGGGGTGACCAAATTAGCCCGTATCGAATTTCAATCAACAGTTAGTAAACAAGCAGAAAATTTCAGAAAATTTGTTCTGGCAGTTGCTGATGACATCCGTGTTTTATTGATCAAAATGGCGGACCGTCTGCATAATATGCGCACCATTCATCATTTGCTTCTGGAAACTAGTCGTCGGCGTATTGCCCTGGAAACCTTGGAAATTTATGCGCCTTTGGCCCAAAGAATTGGGTTGAATATTATCCAAGAAGAATTACAAGAACTCTCATTTGCCCAATTAAATCCTCAAGCGTATGGCAGCATTAAGACTCGTATAGAACAATTGTGTAAATCAGATCCCAATACGAACTCTCTTGTCATTAGCGATTTGGAAAATATTTTAGAAAGGGGAGGGGTCAAGGCAACTATCAGCGGTCGCCAAAAAAAGATTTATGCCATTTGGCGAAAAATGCAGCAGAAAAACGTTAGTTTTGAGCAGCTTTCCGACATTGTTGCTTTTCGTGTCTTGGTTGGGTCAGTTGCTGATTGTTACCAATCTTTGGGGCTTATTCATAGCGAGTATTTTGTGATTCCTGGCAAGTTTAAGGACTATATTTCAACCCCAAAACCTAATAACTATCAATCTCTTCATACCCATGTTATTGCGCCAAATCAACGGCAAATTGAAATACAAATCCGTACGTTTGGAATGCAGGAAATTGCCGAATATGGTATTGCAGCCCACTGGCAATATAAGCAAAAAGTTCCCTTGAAAGAAGGCACTCAGTACAGGTGGGTGCGGGGGCTTTTGGATGTTTTAGAGCAAACCTCTGGGTCTGCAGAATTCTTAGAAAATACAAAACTTGAAATGTTTCAGGATCAGGTTTTTTGTTTTACGCCCCATGGGGATTTGGTTGATTTGCCAAAGGGGGCAACTGTTGTAGATTTTGCCTATGCTCTGAACGCGGATATTGGAAATCGATGTAAAGAGGCTAAAATTAACGGCAAGTTAATGCCCTTAAGAAGTGAACTGAAGAATGGAGATCAGGTTGAAATTATCACCTCAGTCCAGCAGGTTCCTTCCCCAACTTGGGAGCGTTTTGTGGTTACAGGCAAAGCTAAGGCTAGCATTCGGCGCTTTGTAAAATCAAAGAGACGGTCTCAATTTATTAATCTTGGAAAATCGATTCTTTTAAAAGAGCTTGAAAATCGTAATATTGCCTTTGAAGATGAAGTTCTAAGCACAGCGGCCCAGCATTTTCATTTAGAAACCGTGGAAGATTTATGTATGTGTCTTGGGGAAAATCTTATTGCAATTTCAGATGTGGTGTCTTTTATTAGTCCAGAAGCATCAGAGAGTAAACCTCAGGTAGAAGAGGGAGAAAAAGTTAAAAAAACAACCCGAAACCGTGTGGCTATTCGAGGATTGATTCCGGGCATGGCGATCCATTATGCCGGGTGCTGTCACCCTTTGCCGGGCGAAAAAATCACAGGGATTATTACAGCTGGAAAGGGTGTCACTATCCATCTGTCAACATGCGAATTAGTCAAAGAATTTGACGAAAGCCCAGATCGCCTTTTGGAGGTATCTTGGGGCGATACAAAAGATGAAATTTATGTGGGGCGTCTTTTTGTTACCTTACAGAATAAAGCAGGAAGTTTGGGGACCTTGGCAACTATTATTGGCAATCATGGGGGAAATATTTTCAATTTAAAACTGACTCGCCGCCATGTGGATTTTTTTGACTTTCTGATTGATGTTAATGTGAAAGACATTCAGCAACTTGATACGATCATTGCGTCCTTACGGGCCCATGAAATGATTCATTTAGTGGACAGGCCCTAAATGATTTTAGGCATTGGAACAGATCTTGTTGATATTCGCCGCATCGAAAGATTGCTAGAGCGCTTTGGCCCTAGATTTTTAAGATTTGTGTGTGTTGAGTCAGAAATACAACAGGGGAAAAAATATGGTACTTTAAAACTGCAAGCCAGTTTTGTTGCGAAACGGTTTGCAGCAAAAGAGGCTTTTGTTAAAGCTTGCGGATTGGGCTTTCGACAGGACATTACTTTTTTAAATATTTGTGTTACAAATGATGATAAGGGTAAGCCGTTGATTACTCTTGATAAAAAATTGGAACATGCCTTAAAGGAAAAGTTTGGAACAGAGGAGTTTACTGTACATCTTAGTTTGGCAGATGAGCACCCTTTGGCTCAGGCCTTTGTGGTGATATCAACTTGAAATGGAAAAAGAATGGATAAAATAACACACAAAATTTTAAAACTTTTTGAAAGCTTTTTAGGGGTTTCTTTACAAGATAAACGCAAAGCTTGGAAGGCCATTGGAGAGCTGATCTTTGCGATTTTTGTGGCCCTTGCGGTGCGCAGTTTAGTGATGCAGCCTTTTAAAATACCGTCTGAATCTATGTATCCAACCATGCTGGTGGGGGATTATTTGTGGGTGAGTTCTTGGAAGTACGGCTATAGTCGTCATTCCTTTCCTTTCAGTCTGCCCCTTGTGCCCGGACGTGTTCTATTCAAAGAACCTCCTGTTGGAGAAATTATGGTTTTTCGATTCCCTGGGGATACATCAGAATACTGGATTAAACGGTTGATTGGTCGTCCTGGTGACAAAATTCAAGTTAAACAGGGGGTTTTATATATTAACGGCGGTGCCTGCCCTCAAGAGCGTCTTGAGGACTATACAGAGCGGACGTCCTTAGGGTATATGCAGGCCATTCCCCAATTTGTTGAGACCTTGCCTAACGGAAAGAAGCATAAAATTTTAAGGTATTCTGTTGAAGGACTTGAGATGGGTGATAATACTGAAGAATTTACTGTGCCAGAAGATCACTATTTCATGATGGGGGACAACCGGAACAGATCAGATGACAGTCGTTTCCAGAAATTAGGATATGTGCATAGAGATTACTTTATTGGGCCCATGATGTTTATCATGATGTCTTTCGATTCAAGCATTTGGTCCTTGTACAAGGTATGGGATTTGCATCATATTATCCGGTTCAAACGATTCTTCTCATCCCCAGAATAAGATGGATTCTAAAACTCTTCAGATCAATTACCAATTCAAAAATCCAGATACTCTGGCTCGCGTTTTGCGGCATCCCAGTTTACCTTTTGAGGGGCCTTCTTTTTACCAACGATGTGAATTTTTGGGGGATCGGGTTCTGGGCCTAATCATTGCGGACTATCTTTTGCAACGGTACCCAGCCGAACATGAAGGGGTGCTTTCAAAGCAGCTGAGTAATTTGGTGCGGCGTGAATCCTTAGCCAAAGTAGGGGAAAGAATTAATTTAGGCAAAGTGGTTCAAATGGCCGAAAGTGAAGAAGTATCCGGAGGCCGTCACAATCTTTCTATTTTGGGAGATGGATGTGAGGCCTTGATTGGGGCCATCTATACGGATGGAGGATTAGAAGCCGCTAAAGCTTTTATCTTAGAAGCCTGGAGTTTTCTATTTGAAGAAGTGGATCATATGGAAGAACTGGATGCTAAAACTGCCCTGCAGGAATATTTGCAAAAACGGGGAAAATCCTTGCCTCAATACTCTGTTCGTGATATCCAAGGACCTGCCCATGCACCTTTTTTTACGGTGCAGGTGAAAATTACCGGTCATGAACCTGAAATTGGGCAGGGTTATTCGAAACGACAGGCAGAACAAGAGGCCGCTGGAAAAATGATGGCCCGTTTAACGCCCCATTTAACACCTAAGGAAAATTTGTGAAGAAATTTGGATTTGTTGCTTTAATTGGCGCCCCTAACGCGGGCAAGTCGACTTTGTTGAATGCTCTTTTGGGCACCAAAATATCAATTGTTTGCCATAAGTCGCAGACAACTCGGTGCCGCATAGCGGGCATTCACACAAAAGATGAAAGCCAGGTTGTGTTGATGGATACGCCGGGGATTTTTGTGAATCCAAAGTCACGTCTGGAAAAAGCTATGGTGGAAACCGCTTGGCAGGCGGCTTTGGAATCAAATCTTATTCTGATGATTGTGGATGCATCCCGAGATTCTTTTAAAGAGGATCTGGCGGTTATTATGGAGCGCATTAAAAGCTCTGACAAAAAATGTCTACTGGTTTTAAACAAAATAGATCTAGTGCCCGACAAAACCAAACTGCTTGTGCGGGGCAAAGAGTTATATGATACAGGTCTTTTTCAAAAGGTTTTTATGATTTCTGCTAAGAAAAAAGATGGCCTGGAAGAGCTTGAAAGATTCTTGCTGGATAATATGCCTGAATCCCCATGGTTCTACCCTGAAGACCAGTTGTCAGATTTGTCAGAACGGGTTATTGCGGCCGAGTTTACTCGGGAAGCTCTGATGCATCATCTGCATGAAGAAATCCCCTATGGGATTACAGTTGAAACAGAAGCCTGGGAAAAATTCCGCAATAAAAGTATCAAAATCGTTCAAACAATTCTGGTTGAGCGCGAAGGCTATAAAGGCATCATTCTGGGCAAGCAAGGGCAGAAAATTAAAGCCATCGGTGAATCCGCTCGCCACTCCATCAGTAAATTTTTAGGAACCCCCGTACACCTTATGCTGCATGTAAGGGTGGATGAGAAGTGGAAAGATAGACCGTACATCTATCAAGAACTCGGCCTCAATTTTTAAAACCTCTTACAAGCCCTCTTCCACGGCTTTTTTATCAAGGCCCACAAAGAATTTCATACCCATTTTGTAAATCAGAAGCAACAGGGGTTTTTTAGCCTTCAAACCACTTTCTAGGCTTTCTTTAAAGCCCTGTATGGTAGAAACGCTCGTCCTGTTCACTTCCATAATAATGTCCCCAACGGCCAGACCATGTTTCATGGCCCATCCGCCGTCTTTTAAATCTGAGATCACAACACCCTGAATCTTTGGATTTTCTGCGCCGAATCTTTGGCGGAACTGGGCTGTTAAAGAGGTGACGCCAAAATCAAAGGCATCAACGACCACATGTTCTTTTAAGTCTATTTTTGAGGACTTCATGGTTTTTTTGTAATCTTCGTGACTTTGGAATTCGTCCAATTTAGCTTTTACTTTGAGAGATTTTTTGTCACGCCACACTTCAACGGAAATGGTTTGCCCTACGGAGAGCTCTCCAATAATGCGTCTTACATCGGCAGCGTCCTTAATAAGTTTGCCTTCAATTGACAGAATAATATCTCCAGATTTAAGGCCAGCACTTTCTGAAGGGCCCCCTTCCGTGGTGGTTGTAATAATGGCACCACGGGGATTTTCAAGTCCCAAATTTTGGCCGATTTCTTTGGTAACAGCCTGAACGGCCACGCCTAGCCATGCCCGCTTAATACGGCCATAATTGATGATATTGTTGGTGATTTTTTTGGCCATATTGGCAGGAATAGCCAAACCTATACCATCACTGCCACCTGAGGACGTTACAATCGCAAAGTTAACCCCCACTACGCTTCCATGAACATCCACCAATGGTCCTCCGGAATTGCCTCGGTTAATGGCGGCATCCGTTTGAATGAAGTTATGAATCAACTGGGCACTTTCAAAATGGACTTGAGGATTATCCAGGTTTCTGGCTGATGAAGAAATGACCCCGCTTGTCAATGTTGGCCCCAACCCATAGGGATTTCCTAAGGCCATGACCCATTGTCCGATTTTAATTTTGTTGGAGTCTGCCCATCTTAAAGCGGGTAGTCTTTTTTTAGAGTCAACCTTTATGACGGCTAAATCTGTGCCGGGATCATACCCCACCAACTCTGCCTTTAGAATCGTTTCATCATTCATTAAAACCTTAATGCTGATAGCATCTTCCACTACGTGATAGTTGGTGACAATGTACCCCCGGGGGTCAATGATGAAGCCGGATCCTGTGCCACCCACTTTCCGGGGGCCATTGATGATTGCCTGACCAAACAGATCTTTTCTGGGGCTTTGCAGCATATACAGCAAACGCGCTTTCAAGGCGTCTGTGTCATTGACAGTTGAAATCACCGCTACACTGACGATGGCAGGCATAACGCTTTCGCCAACCTCAGAAAACCCCTTTTTCATAAAATCATTGCCAAAAGACAGGGCAAGATAAGGAAAGAATACAGTAAATAAGAATTTTTTAAGAATGCTCATGATTTTCCTAGAGTATGAAAACCACACGATTTATGCAAGGTATTATTGGGAGATAGCCTTGTATTTTTTTTGTAGGCATGTCATAAAAAAACTATGGAAATAATTAGTCACTCTTTTTCTTGGATATCAGAATTTTTTCATAGCATGGGCAGCTATGTTGTTGGGCTATTTGAGCCTGCTTTCTGGATGGCACTTTTGCAAAAATACCAGTATTGGATTGTGATTATTGGAGCCCTGGTTGAGGGGGAAACTGTGCTTATTCTGGCCGGTGCTGCCGCCTATTACGGCCTTATGCAAGTGCATCTGGTGATTCTAATTGCCTTCCTGGGGGCCGTTCTGCATGACAATGCTCTGTTTTTTGTAGGGCGTTTTGTGGGTCAAAAATTCTTTGAGAGAAACCCAAAAATCTTCCATAAAATTGAAAAAATTATTTCCTATATTTTAAAGTATAATACCTATTTTATTCTGGGATTCCGCTTCGTTTATGGCATTCGTACTGTGACTCCTTTGGTGATTGGGAATAGCCCCGTTAAGTTTTATCGCTATGCAGTTCTGGTCAGCATTTCATCCCTTATCTGGGCAACGATTGTTGTGTACTTCGGGTACTCCTCAGCTTTGGCTCTTGAGAATCTAGTGGAAGATTTCGATCGTTACAGAAAATATCTGGCCTTTGGGGTTGCCCTTCTGATTGTGGGGGTATTATCCTTATTCCAATATCGCCGCCGCCGGCGCAAAGCTTAGCCTTTTGGCCGATTACTTCGCGAAACGCTCCATTTTCCGTCGTCGCGAGCCCCACAGGGGCGTGGCGATCCAGCTGTTGCAGAGCAACCATGGAGAAACGCCATGTAGCACGGAAAAAAGGAAGCTGGATTGCTTCGTCGGGCCGCTGGCCCTTCTCGCAAGGACGCAAGACAAGGAAAACTATGACAAACTGGGTAACCCAAGGGGTGATTGTTGGTGCTAAAAATCATGGAGAAAAAAACGCTCTCGTTTTTATCTTCACGGCGGATCATGGGCTGAGGGCCGGTATTTTTAGGAATGCACAGGCCTCAAAAAACAGATCTATCCTTCAAATGGGAAATCGAGTGGATGCAGCGTGGAAGGCCCGTCTGCAGGAACATTTGGGGGAATGGAAATTAGAGGTTTTGCAGCAAGTTTTTTCTTTTATTTTAGATGATCGGCTTAAATTGATTATGTTGGAAGAAATCTGCAATCTAATTCATAAGATCCTTCCCGAGGGGCATCCCTATCCCAACCTATATGTTCAGTTTGTGACATTTTTGGAAAGACTTAAAACACCTCAATTTTTAGAAGCTTATGTTAAATTCGAAATAGAGTTTCTGAAAGAAATGGGCTTCGGGCTTGATTTTACAAAATGTGCCGTAACAAATGTTCAACAAGGGCTAACTCATGTTTCCCCCAACACAGGAAGGGCAGTTTGCGCCTCTGTTGCGGAGCCCTATGAAAAAAAACTGTTGAAATTACCCCCTTTTTTGCATGAAAATGCACCATGTACTATGCAAGACCTTAAAGATGGGTTAGTTTTAACAGGGTATTTTTTAGAGAAGCATTTTAAAACAGATAAATTAACAATGGTTTTTGAACAACGGGATCAACTGACAGTATTATTGAATGACAGAAAATATTAAATCAGTTTTGTTTAAAGAGGCTTTGGGGTCTAGGTATCTCTCCTATGCTCTGTCCACCATTATGGCCCGGTCTTTGCCAGATGTGCGCGATGGATTGAAGCCCGTACACCGTCGGTTGATTTTTGCTATGCGGGAACTCAAGCTGGATCCTGGATCTTCCCCCAAGAAATGCGCCCGTATTGTGGGAGACGTGGTCGGTAAATACCATCCCCATGGGGATGTGGCCGTGTATCATACTTTGGTGCGCTTGGCCCAGGATTTTTCTTTGCGCTATCCCCTGATCGAAGGCCAGGGGAATTTTGGCAATATTGATGGCGATAACGCGGCGGCCATGCGGTACACAGAAGCACGCCTGACGGATGTGGCCGAGGCGTTGCTGGAAGATATTGGCCAGGATACGGTTGATTTTCGCAAAAACTATGATGGGGAATTTGAAGAACCCATTGTTCTTCCCGGAAAATTCCCGAACCTGTTGGCCAACGGATCTGAAGGAATTGCCGTGGGGATGGCGACCAGCATCCCCCCCCATAATGTTGAAGAAATCTGCCAAGCTCTGACCCATCTTATTGAAAAGCCAGAGGCTTCAGTGGCTGATTTGTTGCAGTTTGTGAAGGGCCCCGATTTGCCCACAGGGGGGACCATTGTTGAAAGCCCTGAAACCTTGCGGTTGGCCTATGAAACGGGGCGGGGAAGTTTTCGGGTGCGGGCGGCTTATGAAATTGAAAGCCTCCATAATGGGGTTTACCAAATTGTTATTACGGAAATTCCCTACCAGATTCAAAAAAGTCGCCTGATTGAAAAACTGGCCGATATTGTCATCACCAAAAAGAACATGATGCTAGCCGATGTACAAGACGAATCGGCGGAAGATATTCGCATTGTGCTGACCCCAAAAAGCCGTTCGGTTGACCCCAAGATGTTGATGGAAAGTCTGTATAAAATGACTGACCTGGAATCTAGAATTTCACTCAACATGAATGTGCTCGACAAGAACAACGTGCCCATGGTCATGAACTTGAAAGAAGTCATGCAGTCCTTTTTGGCGCACCGGTTGATTGTGTTGGATCGCCGCAGTAGGTATAGAGCCCAAGAAATAAGAAAACGACTGGAAATTTTAGAAGGCTACCTAATTGCCTATCTGAATTTGGATGAAGTCATTCATCTGATTCGGGAAGAAGACAACCCAAAACCCCTGATGATGACCAAGTGGAACCTAACGGATATGCAGGCAGAATCTATTCTGAATATGCGCCTTAGGTCTTTGCGGCGGCTGGAAGAAATTGAGTTGCGTAAAGAGCATGATTTGCTTAGCAAGGAACTAAAAGGCCTGGAAGAGCTTCTATCTAAAAAAGAAGCCCAATGGGCCTTTATTAAGGGTGAAGTTGAATCTATTCGGAAACAGTTTGGTTTTGCCCATAAGCTAGGAAAACGCCGCACCCGGTTTGATCAGGTCGAAACAGATCTGGCCAGCATTGCGGTTGAAGCGATGATTGAGAAAGAACCCCTGACCATCAACCTGTCCGAGAAGGGTTGGATCAGGGCGCTCAAGGGGCATACGCAAGGGGCGGATCTTAAGTATAAAGAGGGCGATGGACCTCACTTGACACTGCTCGCGGAAACAACAGATAAGATTTTGTTGTTTGCTGACAGTGGACGGGTGTATACGATTCCCGCCCATCAACTGCCCGGCGGTCGTGGTTTTGGGGAGCCTTTGCGACTGTTTATTGATTTAGAGCAAGACCAGTCTATTTTAGCTATGATGGTCTACGATTCTCAGGCAGAGAGCAAAATTCTGATGGCCTCAACCGATGGCCGTGGATTCATTGTAAAGGCCAGCGATGTGGTGGCCCAAACGAAAAATGGCAAACAAATTATGGTGGTGCCAGATCCCGTGCGGGTTCAGTCTGTGTGGCCTGTACAAGGAACCCATGCAGCCTTAGTGGGGGAAAACCGCCGTCTATTGATTTTTACTTTGGAAGAAATTCCCGAAATGCAAAAGGGTAGGGGTGTGATTCTGCAGAAGTATGTGGGTGGCGGCCTGATGGATCTGAAACTATTCAACAAAGACAAAGGCCTGAGCTGGATGAGAAAAACCCAGAATTTCACCTTGGCCGATATGACCCCCTGGCTGGGTCGTCGCGCAGGAGTAGGGCGGATGGTGCCAGAGGGATTCCCTCGTAGCGGTAAATTCTCCGGGTAGAAACCTAGCCTTTTTGCAACTGCGAATTTTCCTATGAAGGATCTGGGTAGGAAATTCGTTAGTTTGTATGGGGTGTAAGATGCACTTCATTGGGCTGTGCCTGTGAGGGCAGACAGATTCTGTCATCTACAGGCAAATATAAAAACTTGGTGGGCATTGCAGGATTCGAACCTGCGACCCCCTGATTAAAAGTCAGATGCTCTACCGACTGAGCTAAATGCCCCAAGAATAAATGCACTATAATGAGCCTGGCTCTATTGGTCAAGCTGAAAAGAAGCCATTGTATAGCTGATTCCTTATAAAAGGAGTACGTCGTTACTCGTTTCTAACCTAGGTTTTACTAGGTGTCGTCCCTCGTGCCTTGTATCCTTTAAAGTAATCTAGCTATAGCTATATAAAAAGCCCCCTGACCCTTTTGACGGGAGAGGGGGCTTTTTAAGGGAAGAATATTACTTCTTCTTCTTAATGGATTTCACTGGTTCTGGTGGGCATAGATCATCTATGTTCCTTGCTCCCGCTGAAGCAACCAGATTATAGAGGTCTCTAAAGGGTTTTTCTATTTTACCTTCTTTCAAAGCCGTTCCAAGAGCTGTATCAGCTTTTTTTATATACTTTCCCCAGTCTTTATGGGCTTTATAGCAGTCAGCAATTTCCCGTAAAGTCGGTGTTTTAGCGACATAGTCAAATCCTGCCGGAGCCGGAGTTGCGCGGACCGCTGCTTCAGGCTCACCATCAGCTGGTGCAGCAGCTGCCGGGCGAGCTTGTGGGGCTGGTGGGGCTTCCTGCAAAACTCTTATAAGCTCCAGAGTGACTCTCTGTAGCGAGTTGAACGTACTTGTCATCTCTTCAAGCGGTGGCTTTACATTTGAGTTGCTAGCTGCCAATAAATTGGTAGCCTTGAGGAGTAGGTGTTCTCTTCCGACTCTCAGTTGCGCAGCTCGCTCAGATTCCCCTTCAACTTTTTGGGGAATGGGAGATGCTAATACGAGTGCAAGCGCATTTCTTGCTGATGCAAATTGTTGAGCATCACGTTCAGCAGCTTAACGAGCTATACGGTCAGCTAATTGTTGAGCAGCTAAGTCAGCAGCTTGTTGGTCAGCTAATTGTTGAGCGGCTAAGTCAGCAGCTTGTTGGTCAGCAGCTTGTTGGTCAGCTAATTGTTGAGCAGCTAAGTCAGCAGCTTGTTGG
>JBAWWO010000018.1 GCA_037146715.1 Alphaproteobacteria bacterium | reverse complement strand
CGCGAAGGTGGCCGTACCGTAGGTGCCGGTGTTGTTTCTAAAATTATTGAGTAGTGTAAAAAAGGGGGCCTTGTGCTCCCATAACTTTTAGGTTGGAGCCAAAATGGAAGGACAAACGATTCGCATTAGATTAAGAGCGTACGATCACCGTATGCTTGATCAATCTGCCCATGAGATTGTGGATACTGCACGTCGTACAGGTGCAGTTGTCAGAGGACCGATTCCTTTGCCGACACACATTGGTAAATTTACAGTAAACCGTTCTCCGCATATTGATAAAAAATCAAGAGAGCAGTTTGAAATCAGATCACATAAGCGTCTTCTGGATATTGTGGATTGGACTCCGCAAACTGTTGATGCCTTGATGAAACTAGATCTATCTTCAGGGGTAGATGTAGAAATTAAATTATAGGATATATTATGAGAGTAGGTTTAGTTGCAGAAAAACTTGGTATGAGCCGCATTTTTAACGAAGCGGGTGAACATGTGCCTGTTACGGTATTATTGGTGGAAGACTGCCAAGTTGTTGGTCTAAAGACACAAGACCAACATGGGTATTCGGCTGTTCAAGTTGGATATGGAAAAGGACGGGCTAAGTCCTTGAACAAGCCTGAAAAAGGTTTGTACGCAAAGCTTAAAATGGAAGTAAAGAAAGGTATTCGGGAGTTCAGAATTACCGAAGGCGATTCTTTAGAGGTGGGAGCTGAACTTAAAGCTGATCATTTCCAAATTGGCCAATTTGTAGACGTTGTTGGAACGTCTCTGGGTAAGGGATTTGCGGGTGTTATTAAGCGTCACAACTTTAGCATGAACCGCGCGACTCATGGAGCTTCCGTGTGTCATAGGTCTCATGGAGCAACAGGTCAACGCCAAGATCCGGGCCGTGTGTTTAAAGGTAAAAAAATGGCTGGACATTTAGGCGCGGAAAGAGTAACTATTCAAAACCTAAAAGTGGTTCAGACAGATCCGGAAAGAGGGCTGCTCTATATTAGAGGGGCGATTCCAGGCCATAAAGGTTCTGTGATTATCATCCAGGATGCTGTGAAAAAAACAGTTAATAAGTGAGACAAACAATGAAGTTGGCAGTAAAGAATTTTGAAAATGAATCAGTAGGGGAAATTTCTCTTGCTCAGGCGATTTTCGGGTTGCCTTCGCGCCCCGATATCTTGCATCGTATGATTCGTTGGCAGCAAGCTAAGGCGCGCTCTGGAAATCATCAGACAAAGGAAATTTGGGCGGTTAGTGGAACGACTAGAAAGCCTCATAAACAAAAGGGAACAGGTCGTGCACGTCAAGGGTCTTTAAGAGGGCCTCATATGCGCGGTGGTGCTGTTGTTTTTGGTCCTCACAAGCGTGATCACAGTTTTGATTTGCCCAAAAAAGTAAGAAAGCTTGCTTTAAGAACAGCTTTGTCTGCGAAGTATGCGGCCGGAAAATTAGTTATCGTAGACTCTTTGAGCTTCAAATCTATGAAGGCTAAAGAGTTGGCTGTTGTTTTGGAAAAGAATCAATGGACTTCTCCTTTATTTATTGACGGAGTTGAGTTGAATACAAATTTCCAAAAAGCTTCTCAGAACTTGAAAAACGTTCATTTGCTGCCACAGCAGGGAGCAAATGTTCAAAGCATTCTGAAATGCGATATATTGGTTTTGTCTAAAGATGCTTTGCATCATCTTGAAGCGAGGTTGTCATGATAAAGAAAGCGACTCATAAGGAATCTAAGATTTCTACTAAAAAATACGATTTAATTTTGCGGCCTATCGTTACGGAAAAGGCTACTCAGTTGATGCAGTTCAACAAGTATTCTTTTGAAGTGCCGTTAAGCGCAACAAAGCCAGAAGTTAAAAAAGCAGTCGAAGAGCTTTTCAAGGTAGATGTTTTGGCGGTAAATACGTTGCGGCTTGCTGGAAAAAAGAAAATTTTCAAAGGACGTTTAGGGCAAAGGTCTGATTATAAAAAAGCGATTGTTTCCTTGAAACAAGGTCAAACAATCGATGCTAGTGTGGGTGTCTAATTATGGCGTTAAAAACATTTAATCCTATTACTCCCTCTACTCGCCAGTTGGTTATTGTAGACCGTGCAGGCTTGTGGAAGGGAAAACCTGTTAAGAAGCTAACTTTTGGATTGTCTTCTACAGGAGGTCGAAACAATAACGGTCGCATTACCTTGCGTCGTGTTGGGGGCGGTCATAAAAGAACTTATCGTATGGTGGATTTCAAGCGGTTGCGCTTTGGTATTCCTGCCGTTGTTGAGCGGATTGAATATGATCCTAACCGCACTTGCTATATTGCGCTGATTAAGTATCAAGATGGCACGCTTTCTTACATTATTGCGCCTCAAAGGCTTGTAGTGGGAGACCATGTTGTTTCTGGCAAGGGTTCTGATATTCGTATTGGAAATGCTTTGCCCTTGTCTGATATTCCTGTGGGTACTGTTGTTCATAATATTGAACTAAAAGTAGGTCGCGGGGGGCAGCTGGCTCGTTCTGCGGGTACTTATGCGCAGTACATTGGTCGTGATATGGGGTATGCCCTCTTACGCTTGAGCTCAGGCGAAGTTCGTATGGTTCGTTTGGAATGTATGGCAACTATTGGGGCCGTTTCAAACCCAGACCAAAAGAACATTAATTTAGGTAAGGCTGGTCGCAACCGTTGGTTGGGTCGTCGTCCTGCCGTTCGTGGTATTGCCATGAACCCTGTGGATCACCCTCATGGTGGTCGTACAAATGGTGGTCGTCACCCTGTTAGCCCTTGGGGTCAACATACAAAGGGTTTGAAAACTCGCAAAAACAAGACTACGAGTAAGTGGATCGTAGCTAAAAGAAAGAAATAAGGAGCAGTAATGGCACGTTCAGTTTGGAAGGGACCATTTGTTGATGGGTATTTGTTGAAGAAGGCAGAAGTTGCAAGAAACTCTGGCCGTAAGGATGTGATCAAAATCTGGTCCAGACGGTCTACGATTCTTCCCCATTTTGTGGGAGTTACTTTTGGTGTTCATAACGGTCGTAAGTTTGTGCCTGTTTTTGTGACGGAAAATATGGTTGGTCACAAGTTTGGCGAATTTTCTCCCACACGGACATTCCATGGTCACTCAGGTGACAAGACAGTTAAAAAAGGTTAAGAGATGAGTAAAAAAGCTTTACCAAGACAGTTAAAAGATAACGAAGCGGCAGCTTCTGCGAAAAGTTTACGTGTGTCGCCTCAAAAGTTGAATCTTGTGGCGGATTTGATCCGCAATAAGCCCGTTTCTGAGGCTTTGGCTCAATTGACGTTTTCTAAAAAACGTATCGCGGGCCAGGTTAAGAAAATACTACTTTCAGCGGTTGCTAATGCTGAAAACAATCATAATTTGGATGTGGATAGGCTGCAGGTTTCTGTTGTGAATGTTGGAAAAGCATTTGTTATGAAAAGATTTATGGCTCGGGCCAAAGGGCGTGGGGCAAAGATTTTAAAACCATTTTCGAATTTTAAAGTTGTTGTGCGTCAAGTTGAGGAGACAAATTAAATGGGTCAAAAAGTTAATCCAGTCGGCTTTCGTGTAGGCATTAACAGAACTTGGGACTCTAGATGGTTTTCTAAGGGTAAGGACTATGTGGACTACCTTCATCAGGATTTGAAGATTCGCAAGCATATATTTGACGTGCTGAAGTTGGCGGCTATTTCAAAAGTTGTTGTAGAGCGCCCTAACAAAAAAGCCCGCGTTACAGTTTATTCTGCAAGACCCGGTGTAATCATCGGAAAGAAAGGGTCTGACATTGATAAATTGAAGGCACAGCTTTCTAAAATTGTTGGCTCTGAGGTTGTTTTGAATATTCTGGAAATCAGAAAGCCAGATTCCGATGCTAAGTTGGTTGCAGATTCTGTGGCCCAACAGTTGGAACGTCGCGTTTCTTTTCGTCGTGCCATGAAAAAAGCAGTTCAGTCTGCTTTGAAGGGTGGGGCTTTGGGTATTCGAATCAATTGTTCGGGTCGTTTAGGTGGCGCTGAAATTGCTCGTATGGAATGGTATCGTGAAGGTCGCGTTCCGTTACATACATTAAGAGCTGATGTTGACTATGCGACATCTACGGCCTTTACAACTTATGGAACTTGTGGCATAAAAATCTGGATTTTCAAGGGCGAGATTATGGAACATAATCCCATGGCTCAAGACAATCGTGTTCGAGAACATGCAGTGAATAGGTAAGGTTTAGAAATGTTAGCACCAAAGCGTACGAAATTTAGAAAAGCATTTAAGGGCAGAGTTTACGGAATGGCCAAGGGTGGAACGACCCTTAATTTTGGTTCCTATGGCTTGAAAAGTTTAGATGCAGAACGTATTACCTCTAGACAAATTGAGGCGGCACGTCGAGCAATTACCCGTCACTTGCGTCGTGCAGGTCGTGTTTGGATTCGTATATTCCCAGATGTTCCTGTTTCCAGGAAACCTGCCGAAGTTCGTATGGGTAGTGGAAAGGGATCTCCGGAATTTTGGATGGCTCGTGTAAAACCAGGTCGGATTATGTTTGAAATCGAAGGAGTGAGTGAGGAGCTGGCTCGCGAAGCCTTTTTGTTGGCCTCTGCTAAGTTACCTGTTCATACTAAGTTCGTTACAAGATTGATTTAAGAGAAAAAAATGAAAATTAAAGAATTAAAATCTAAGAAAAGCGATGAGTTAAAGAAAATAGTTCTTGACCTTAAGAAGGAATTATTTAATCTTCGTTTTCAAAAAGTGGCAAACCAATTAACAAATACAGCCCGCGTTCGGCAATTGCGTCGTGGAGTTGCCAGGGCTAAAACCTTGTTAAATCAACAAAAAGAAACAGTTTAGGATAGGAATTTAGAATGCCTCGTAAAATATTAGAAGGTGTTGTTGTCAGCGATAAGGGTGATAAAACTATCATCGTGAAGGTTGTGCGCAGCGTTATGCATCCTTTGTACAAAAAATATATCAAAAGTTCAAAGCGTTATGCGGCTCATGATGAAAAGAATCACTTTAAAACAGGTGATAAGGTAGCTATTCAAGAATGCCGCCCTATTTCGAAAACAAAAACGTGGGAAGCTGTTCCTCATAATGCTAAACAAGAGGTGCACTCATGATTCAAATGCAAACAAGCCTTCAGGTTGCTGATAATTCTGGAGCAAAAAGAGTTGAATGTATCAAGGTTCTAGGTGGGTCTCATCGCAGAACGGCCACTATTGGTGACGTTATTGTAGTGACCATTAAGGAGGCGATTCCTCATGGAAAAGTGTCAAAGGGAACTGTGCATAAGGCAGTGATCGTGCGCACTTCAAAAGGCTTGCACCGCAAGGATGGTACAAAGATTTATTTCGATGACAATGCAGTTGTCTTGTTGAATAACCAAGGGGAACCTGTTGGAACCCGTATTTTTGGCCCGGTTACGCGTGAATTGCGGGCGAAGAATTTTATGAAAATAATTTCACTAGCACCTGAGGTTCTATAATGGCAGAAAGATTTCGCATCAAGAAGGGTGACCAAGTTATTGTTACAACTGGTCAACATAAGGGAAAAAAAGGGGAAGTTCTACAAGTGTTGCGTGAAGAACGTCGTGTGCTTGTAAAGGGTGTGAATGTTGTAAAGCGTCACTTGCGCCCAACGCCGGCTAACCCAGATGGCGTTCTTGAAAAGGAACTACCTTTGCATATTTCCAATGTGGCTCATATTGACCCGGAAACAAGCAAACCAACACGTGTGGCGGTTAAGCTGGTAGATGGCAAAAAAGTGCGTATTGCGAAGCGTTCTGGCAAACAGATTAATTAGTGTGAAAGAAATGACAAGATTAAGAGAACTCTACGATCAAAAGTTGAAGACGGAAATTTTTGAGAAGTTTAATTACAAGTCCGTTATGGAAGTTCCCCGTTTAGAAAAAATTGTTTTGAACATGGGTTTGGGTGATGCGGTTAAAGACAGCAAAAAGATTGGGTTTGCTGTGACTGAAATGACTGTTATTTCAGGGCAAAAACCTGTTGTTACAAAAGCGCGTCAATCTATTGCCGGTTTCAAACTTAGGCAGGGAATGGATTTGGGCGTTAAGGTTACTTTGCGGGGCCACCGCATGTATGAATTTTTAGATCGTCTTGTAACCATTGCTTTGCCGCGGGTACGGGATTTTCGAGGCGTTTCTCCCAAAAGTTTTGATGGGGCTGGAAACTATGCGCTCGGAATTAAAGAACAAATCGTTTTCCCAGAAATTGATTATGATAAAATTGATCAAATTCGAGGCTTAGACATTGTCATTGTGACGACAGCTAAGACAAACGACGAAGGAAGAGAATTACTCAAAGGCTTCGGAATGCCTTTTGTGAATTAGGAGAATTATTGAATGGCTAAAAAAAGTGCTATCGAAAACAATAACGCTAAAAAGCGTCTTTGCGAAAAACTAGCGAAAAGAAGACTAAGTCTTAAGCTTGCGGCGGCGGACAAAACAGTGTCTGTTGATGAAAGATTCGCGGCCTCTTTACGGTTAGCTGAAATGCCGCGCAATAGCTCTAAAGTAAGAATTCGTAATCGGTGTGCGCTTTCTGGGCGCCCTCGTGGGTACTATCGTAAGTTGGGTCTGTCACGCATTGCGCTTAGAGACTTGGCAGCTGTCGGATTGATTCCGGGAATGACTAAATCTAGTTGGTAAGGATAAAAAAATGTCTATGAATGATTCTATTGCGGACCTGATCACAAGAATACGGAACGCACAACGTGTAAAAAAAGCAACGGTGAATTGCCACTCTTCTCGTTTAGGCGACGCGCTTTTGGAAGTGTTGAAGGATGAAGGATATATTCGCGGCTATAAGGCAACGGAAGTTCGGCCTGGTGTGGTTGAAACTCTTGTAGAATTAAAGTACTTTGAAGGTGCGCCGGCTATCCAAGAGATTTCTCGCACTTCTAAGCCAGGGCGTCGCAGTTATACTTCAATCAAGGGGCTTAATCGGTTTAGAAATGGTTTGGGTATTTTGATTATGTCAACGTCAAAAGGGGTTCTCTCCGATTGGAAAGCTGCCGAATTAAATGTGGGTGGCGAAGTATTGTGTCACGTATTTTAGGATAGGAATAGATAGATGTCTCGCATAGGAAAACATCCCGTAAAAGTGCCTTCTGGCGTTGTGATAGAACTGAGTGATCGGTTGCTTAAGGTCCGTGGGAAACTGGGGCAATTGGAAATGAAACTTCCAGAAATGATTGATCTTACAGTAACTCCAGAGGATGTTACTGTAAGGCCCAGAGATGAATCTCAGGCAGCTAGAATGCAATGGGGCACAGCTAGAAATATCGTTCAGAATCTTGTCAAAGGGGTTTCCGAAGGGTTCACCGTTGATCTAGAAATTAATGGTGTGGGATACAAGGCTGCAGTTCAAGGGGCTGATTTAGTTCTGAATCTGGGCTTTAGCCATGAAATTCGTTATAAGGTTCCAAAGGGAATTACAGTGAAATGTGACAAACCAACGTCCGTTTCTGTTTCTGGGTTTGATCGCCAATTAGTGGGACAGACAGCAGCAGAAATTAGACAATTTCGTCGTCCTGAACCCTACAAAGGTAAGGGCATTAAGTATGCGAATGAACATATTGTGCGTAAAGAAGGTAAGAAGAAATAAATGATTAGGAAAACAGAACGAGCAGCACGTCGTAAATTAAGAGTGCATCACAAGGGAAAGAAGTTGGCGATCAAGATCCAAGCTCCGCGTTTGGTTGTTTTTCGGTCTAACTTTCATATTTATGCGCAACTTATTGATGATGCGAGAGGATTTACATTGTGTTCTGCCTCTTCTTTAGATAATGATGTTCGTGTGAAGTTGAAAAAGGGATGGAACATCGAAGCCGCTGAAACTGTGGGACAGGCCTTGGCCGAAAAAGCAGCAAAGTCTGGCGTGAAAAAGGTTGTCTTTGATCGTGGGGCATATTTGTACCATGGTCGTATCAAGGCGCTGGCCATGGGGGCTCGTGCCGGTGGATTAGAGTTTTAAGGAATAAATGAATATGTCTCGTCAAAAAGCAGAACAGTCCGTTGAACTTAATGAAAAATTAGTTAATATTGCCCGCGTTGCAAAAGTTGTAAAAGGGGGTAAGAACTTTTCATTTTCAGCTTTGATTGTTGTAGGTGATGGTAAGGGGCGCGTAGGATATGGCTTGGGTAAAGCCCGAGAAGTTCCTGATGCGATTCGTAAAGCTACAGAACAGGCGAAAAAATCTTTGATTCGTGTGCCCCTAAGAGAAGGAAGAACCACTCACCATGACTTGAATGGTCGGTTTGGTGCGGGTCACGTTGTGATCAGATCGGCTCCAATCGGAACGGGGATAAAGGCCGGTGGACCCATGCGTGCGGTTTTTGAAATGCTAGGAGTTCATGACGTTGTGGCAAAATGTGTTGGTTCAGCGAACCCTCACAATATGGTTAAGGCAACTTTTGAGGCTTTGCGGAGAATGACTTCCCCCAAGGCTGTTGCAGCCCGTCGAGACAAGAAAATTTCTGCCATTATTGGCCGACGTGAAGGCAAGCCTGCGAAGGCTGTTGAGCATGGAGCTAAAGGAGAAGAATCAAATGACTAAAAAAATAAAAGTAGAACAAATCGGCAGCCCAATTCGCCGTCAAGACTATCAGGAAAAGTGCTTGAAAGGTTTGGGGCTGGGTAAATTGCATAGAGTGAAAGAATTGGAAGATACGCCTTCAGTGCGTGGTATCATTCGAAAAGTAGCTCATTTAGTAAAGATTATTTAGGGTGCTATGATGAAGTTAAATGAATTACGCGACAATCCCGGTGCAACTACTACACGGAAACGTGTTGGTCGTGGCGTGGGTTCTGGTTTAGGCAAGACGTCTGGACACGGACAAAAGGGACAAAAATCACGAACTGGTGTCGCTTTAAACGGTTTTGAAGGGGGCCAGATGGCTACCCAATGGCGTTTCGCAAAGCGTGGTTTCAAAAGAACTAATTTTTCTACTAAGCACCTTGAAGAGGTTGTAAACCTTGGGCGTATCGAAAAAGCTATTCAAGAGAAGAAGTTACATGCGGAAGGACTTATTGATGCAGGTCATTTGAAGCAAGCTGGTCTTATTAGAAAAGAAACCAGCATTGTTCGATTGCTTGCAAAAGGAACTTTAACAACAAAAATCAAAATAAAGGTTCAATTTTCTTCAAAATCTGCCCAAGCTATGGTAGAAAAAGCGGGTGGCGAAGTTTTGATTGAAAAGAAACTGCCTGTTTTGACTGAAAGAAAACTGCCTGTAAAAACTAAAGAATAAAGAGGGACACACATGGCTTCAGCTGTAGAGCAACTAGCCGCTAACTTGGATTTTCGCCTATTTGCGAAAGCGGAAGATCTAAAGAAACGTATTTGGTTTACTTTGGGGGCCTTGGTTATCTATCGTTTGGGGACTTATATTCCTCTTCCCGGCATCAATATGGACATCATGGCGGCAATCGCTAAACAAAATGCCAGCGGCATTTTGGGGATGGTTGATATGTTTTCGGGCGGTGCCCTGTGGCGTATGACCGTTTTTGTTCTGAGTATCGTCCCTTATATTACTTCTAGTATTATCGTTCAATTGATGGCCGCTATTTACCCCCCTTGGGAAGCCTTGCGCAAAGAGGGTGAAACAGGGAAGCAGAAGCTTAATCAGTTTACGCGTTATGGAACTGTGTTGCTGGCAAGTGGACAGGCTTTTGCTTTGGCAAAGACTTTAGAAGCTAACGGCGCTGTGTTGTATCCCGGTTTCTTTTTCGAAATCAGTACAGTTATTACAGTTGTTGGGGCTACCATGTTCTTGCTTTGGTTGGGAGAACAGATTACTTCCCGTGGTATTGGTAACGGAGTTTCCATGATTATCTTTTCGGGAATCGTTGCGAACTTGCCGCAGGCTTTGTTGCGTATGTTTGAACTGGGTCGGGCAGGGGAATATCACATCGGATTTATTCTGGCCATTTTGATCCTAACTGTTGCGGTTATTGCCTTTATCGTTTTTATGGAGCGCGCTCAATACAAAGTTGTGGTGCAGTACCCTAAGCGACAAGTAGGCATGCGGGTTCTCGGTGGGGAAAGCACTCATCTCCCTTTGAAGTTGAATAGTGCGGGGGTTATTCCGCCCATTTTCGCGAACTCTTTATTGCTGATGCCAATTACGTTGTTGTCTAGTTTTAACCATGAGGCCGAATGGGTTCAGGTTTTGACTTTCCATTTGAATCGCGGGCGCTTTATTTACATTCTTTTATATAGCTTGTTGATCACATTTTTCGCATTCTTTTATACGGCGTTGGTCTTCAATCCCACGGAAACTTCGGAGAATCTGAAGAAATCTGGGGCCTTTATCCCTGGTATTCGTCCGGGTCAAAACACCGCTAACTACTTTGACTATATTTTGACGCGATTAACAGTTGTGGGCTCTTTGTATCTGGTCGCTGTTTGTATTTTGCCAGAGTTCTTGCAAATGAAGTATGCCTTGCCTTTTTACTTGGGCGGAACTAGTTTGCTGATCGTTGTAAGTGTGACTATGGATACGGTGGGGCAAGTGCACTCTCATCTTTTGGCTCATCAGTATGAAGGGCTGTTGAAGAAATCTCACTTTAACTTGAAGAACAGATAACGATGAATATAGTTTTATTCGGCCCTCCTGGATGTGGTAAGGGGACTCAAGCTCAGCTTTTGAAAGAAAAATATGGCTTGATCCATTTGTCTACAGGGGAAGTTTTGCGCCATGAACAGGCCATGAAAACAGAATTAGGTTTGGAATCTAAGCGCTTGATGGAGAAGGGGCTTTTTGTTCCCGATGATCTGATTTTAGAGATGGTATCTAACACTTTGGATCGCCCAGAATGTTTGGTGGGCGTTATTTTTGATGGGGTTCCCCGCACGATTTATCAAGCGGAAGCCTTGGAAAGAATTTTGTCAGGTAAAAAAAAGTCTTTAGATTATGTCATTGAGATTCTGATTGATGATGCGGTCCTTGAAAAAAGAATTACAGGTCGATTCACCTGCAAAGGGTGTGGGGCTGGATATAATGATTTTTCCAAACCTACTAAGGAAAAAGGCATCTGCGATGTGTGCGGCTCTATAGAATTCGTCAGAAGAGCTGATGATACTGCAGAAACTGTAAAACAAAGGTTGCGGATGTACTACGAACAAACAAGGCCTTTGACGGAATATTATAGAAAAAAAGGTTTGTACGAAAGTGTTGATGGCCTGCTTGATGTCGGCGAAGTCGCCCAGGTCATAAATAGTGTCATAGAAAAGCGTAAATACACTTGACTGTTGTAGCTTTTATATATATACCACATTATACCAAGTCCCAGAAAACGATAGGGGCTTAGTGTTGTGCTTGTTTCGGGGTTGATTTTTGTTAGTCCCTGGGTTTTTTTATTTTAATAGTTGCGCAAAAAAAATGCGGACGTGGATTGGAATAAAATTCTCTAAAATGGAAGAAATTTACTGTTTTAAAAAAAACAGTAGCAGTGTTTAACATAGTTAAAAGGAGTACTTGGTGTGGCGCGTATTGCAGGTGTAAACGTTCCTTCTCAGAAGCGGGTAGAAATATCTTTAAGATATATCTATGGAATTGGTCCGGCCAAAGCTTTGGCAATTTGTGAAAAGGCGAATATTGATCGCACCCGTCGGATGCATCAATTGTCAGAAGATGAATTGACCAAAATCAGAGAAGTTATTGACAATGACTATCAGGTAGAAGGTGATTTGCGCCGGGTTATTGCCATGAATATCAAGCGCTTGGTTGACTTGGGATGCTACCGTGGATTGCGTCACCGTAAGGGGCTTCCTGTTCGTGGACAAAGAACTCATACAAATGCTCGTACGCGCAAGGGTAAAGCTAAGCCTATCGCTGGTAAGAAGAAAACTGCATAAATATTAAAGGTAATTTAGAATGGCTCAAGATACTGCTCCAAAACTTCGTCGTCGCGAACGCAAGAATATTTTGAATGGCATTGCGCACATTCACTCTTCGTTCAACAACACTATTATCAACATTACAGATTTGCAAGGAAACAGCGTGGCTTGGTCTACGGCTGGAGCCCATGGTTTTAAGGGATCAAAAAAATCCACCCCCTTTGCAGCACAGGTTGCGGCTGAAGCGGTTGGAAAGAAAGCAAAAGAACACGGAATGAAAAATCTGGTTGTTCAACTAAAGGGGCCAGGATCTGGTCGGGAATCTGCTCTTCGCGCGTTGATGAGCATTGGGTTCTCTGTAACATCTATTCGGGATGTGACGCCTTTGCCTCATAATGGGGCGCGTCCATCTAAACGTCGTCGTGTGTAATTAACTGTCGGGAGCCTAAAATGATACAAGAAAACTGGCAAGGTCTTATTAAGCCAACAAGCATAAAGATGAAACCCTCTGATAAAACAGGCTTAAGGGGTGAGTTAACTGTAGAGCCTTTGGAAAGAGGTTTTGGATTGACTTTGGGGACTGCGCTACGGCGTATTCTGTTGTCCTCTGTTCGGGGGGCTGCGGTTACCTCTATCCATATTGATGGCGTTTTGCATGAATTTTCTTCCGTTCCTGGTGTTATGGAAGATGTGACGGATATTGTTTTGAATATCAAGTCATTGAATATTCGCTCTGCCCTTGAGGGGTCTAAGCGAATTCATCTGCAGCACAAGGGGCCAGGGATTGTAACAGCTGGTATGATTCAAACGCCAGCGGGCATTGAGATTTTGAATCCTGATCTGGTGATTTGCCATTTAGATAATGATGCAACTATTTCCATGGAAATGGTTGTTGAAAGTGGCAAGGGTTATGTATCTGCAGCACAAAATCGTAAGGAGGACACTCCTATTGGAGCCATTCCTGTGGACGCACTATTTAGTCCAGTAAAACGTGTTTCCTACCGTGTAGAAAATACCCGTGTAGGTCAGATGACAAACTATGACAAGCTTATTTTGGATGTGACCACCAATGGTGTTGTGACTCCAGAAGATGCAATCGCTTTGGCGGCCCGTATTTTACAGGATCAATTGACATTATTTGTGAACTTTGATGATCCTATTGAAGTTAAGAAAAAAGACACTGAAGACGAATTGCCAATCCCACGCAACTTGTTGCGCAAGGTTTCTGAACTTGAACTTTCAGTGCGTGCAGCGAACTGCCTGAAGAATGATAATATCATTTACATTGGGGATCTGGTTCAGCATACAGAAGCAGAAATGTTGAAGACTCCTAACTTTGGGCGCAAGTCTTTGAATGAAATTAAGCAAGTTTTGCTTGATATGAAATTGCATTTGGGAATGGATATTCCTGGATGGCCACCAGAAAACATCGAAGAGTTGGCCAAAAAGTTGGACGACAATTTTTAAAGGTAGAGAATTATGAGACATAAAATATCAGGCCGTAAACTTAACAGAACATCAAGCCATCGTAAGGCTATGTTTATGAATTTGGCCAATGCCCTAATTGAAAAAGAACATATTAAGACAACTTTGCCTAAGGCTAAAGACCTACGTCCTGTTGTGGAAAGATTGATCACAATGGCCCGCACAAACACCTTGCATACACGTCGTGTTTTGCTAAGTCGGTTGCGAGATGAGTCAGTGGTTTCAAAACTTTTGACTGTTTTGGCTGATCGATATCGTGGTCGTCCAGGCGGCTATACACGTGTTCTAAAGGCAGGCTTTCGTTATGGGGATGCTGCGCCTATGGCTATCATCGAATTTGTAGACCGTGAAGCTAGTACAGCTTCTGCTATCGATCCAGAAATGGTTGTTGAAGGCGAAGTTAAAGTAGCCTCTAAGTCTAAAGCGTCCGCTAAACCTAAGACTGCAAAACCTGCGGCTTCTGTAAAGTCAACGCCTCAAAAGACAGCTAAAAAAGAACATAATAGCAAGCCCAAAAAATAACGATTCGTTCCTGAAACGGCCTTGTTGCATAAGTAGGGGTGGTTCGTGGTTGAAGGAGAGAGCTAAAAG
>JBAWWO010000017.1 GCA_037146715.1 Alphaproteobacteria bacterium | reverse complement strand
TATTACGCTGACTTTTTTGCCCACATTTTTAGAACTTGACTGTCATAAGGTCCAAAAGTTTCTCTCCAGGTTGGAAAGTGAACCCTAACATTTGTAAACCCAGAATCTTCTAGTAGCTTTTTATGTCCATCTCGCAAGACATTTCTGAAGAGCCCATCGATGATAATTGTTTTTGAGTCAATTTTTCCCACAACAGGAAGGGGTTTTCCGAATGTAGATTCCTTGGGCATTGGGCCATCCCTGAACAGTCCTTTGGTCATAAGGGCGCGATACTGTTTGTCTTCAATACAGAGGGGATCTCTTTTGAATCCATAGCCGTCTGCAAAATTCTCAGTACGGTCTACTTTTTCATTCATATAGTTTGAAAATCTTTGAAACTGCTCTTCAGTAATATCAGCGTCAAAAGATAAAGAAAAACGAAAAAAGAGGGGGAAGCTCCTCTGACTCATATAAGACAAAGTGCCACTTGCCTGTAAACAATCATAATAATTTTTTAAACAAGGCGTTAAATCATCGCCTCCGAAAGTTTCTTCAGGAGACTTCAGAAAACTAAGACCCATATTCTGAATTGGCACTGAAAAGTTATTTTTCGCAAGGGTTGGTCGTGCTAGCTCCGGTCCTTTTATGACCACATCTTTCAAGTATTGGTGCCAGTTAATGGGCATACCCCCAAGTCCTACATGTTTAAATTTAATTTTTTGAACATTTTTAGGAAACGTTTTAACTGTTTCTGGATTCCAACAATCTCCCACACAATGAGGTCGCATAATGGGATTCAAATCAACGCTAAAGTCACCAGCTTTAAGTTTAGTCCAATGTTCTGCGATAAAGCCCTGATCTTGGGGCATAACCTGACCACACCCAATCATGATTCTCTTATAGGGCTCATCCTCACGTGCAGCAGAAAACACATCTTGGTTACACGCCAAAACACCAAACATAAAAGCAAAAGCAATTAATTTTTTCATTTTTCATCTCCTCAAAAAATCTCAAACTACAGTTAAAATAGGTATTCACTTGTTAAACTTCAAGGCTTTTTTACAAACTCTTCACAAAAGGAGGAAACGAATGTATGATGACTTAAATATTGTGCACAAATTAGGAATTTATGTTGAAAAGATTAACCTATGGTTTGATTGTTTTGGTGCTGCTGTGGCAGGGGCTGTCTTTTGCCCAGGATACGACAGAGGCTTTGCCAGATATACAAGAAACAGCAGATCTCTCGGATGAAGAGGTAAAAGGTATCCCCACAACATTTTCACCGGATGCCGCTGTAGCCAACACATCTATGGCTTCAGAAAAATCCGCTACAAAAGAATCGTCTGCCCCAACAAGTGCGCCTTTTTCTGTTTCCTTGATGAGCTCGATGATGGGGGCCTATCAACAAAGTCCCTTGCTAACGGCAGAATATCAAGTGAAAGCAGCCCAGATGGGGCTATCCACAGCCCGCAGAGACTGGCTACCAACAGCACAAGCTAACTTAAAATACACGCGGGATTCCGCCAAAACTGTGAATAGCAGCTCTAACCCGGCCCTTCAGTCATCTCCCACTGGGATTTCAACGGCTGACACAAAACAAGGATCAGTTCGTGTTGAGCAAAATCTTTATAACGGAGGTGCCACCACAGCAGGTATTGAATTTTCCGCCAAGCAGGTGGATGCTGCCACCGCTGAATATTTAATGACAGAAAAGGCTATTTTATTTAAGGCCATTAAAGATCATATTGATTATTATTCGAAACAGAAAGTCTTGGATCTAAACCAGAAAAATCAGGATTTACTACAAGAAAGTTACCGTATTGCCAAAGCGCGTCATGAATTTGGGGAAGCCACTTTATATGATGCAGCTGCCACAAAAGCCAAGCTGGAAAAGGCAAAGAGTGATACCATTAGGGCGGTTGCCGAATTAAAAGCTAGTGAGGCTGCTTATCTAAAAGATACAGGGATCAACCCTGCTAGATCTTTGGAACAGGCTGCATACCCCGCCAATCTTTTGCCCAAAAGCAAGGAAGAAGCTATTTATTTAACCCTACAACACAGCCCTGAACTTAAGAAAAGGGATGCGGACGCTGACGCAGCAAAAGCGAGCGTAGATAAGGTTTTTGGCGGATTGCTTCCCTCTTTTGCCGTTGGGGCAACAGCTAGACGAACCCTTTCAGAAACAGACAGTACAACTGCATCTTCCACAGGACGTTATAGTTCTCGTGTGAATGATTTAGGGGGTGATGCGACGTTAAGTATTCCTCTGGATTTCAGAGGATCAACCCAAACCTCCATTAAACAGTATAAGTATGCAGCTGCTCAAAAACGGTTAGAAGCGCTCCATCAACGGCGAGATGTAATTGAAAAAACAAGTCAGGCTTGGGATATTTGGCAGGCAACAAAGGCAACAATAGACCAGGTGAAGGCTCAGGTTGATGCTGCTAAGATAGCAGTCGATATGGCAAAGGAAGAATACCTGGCAGGAAGCAAACAAACAATTGATGTATTGGCATCCGAACAGGAATATTTCTCAGCTCAGGTTGAACTCGTAAGATCCGAGCAAGGGGAAGTGCAAGCAGCCTATGCGCTACTCGATGCCATGGGCATTCTAAGAGCCCTCTATCTGAACTTGGAAGTACCTTTGTATGACCCAACGCAAGATGAAAATAAGATCCCATTCTGGGGTATTGGAATCGCGGACGATGACCGCATGAACACCGTACAAACTTCAAATGATGAGATGATAAAATGGGGAACGAACATTTAACAAAACAGGCCGTTGAAGATGAATCCATGGAAGAAATTCTGTCTTCTATTCGGAAAATCATGTCGACAGATTTAGAAGACATACGCCCCCCTAAGACCAAAAAATTTGACGATGATGATAATGTTTTAGAATTGACCAAACGGGTTGATTTAAAAGTGAACCCCGTGAAACCTATCTCTTCTTTTGAATCTTCAAGCCCCATTCGACATGATCGCTTGATGTCATCTGAAGCTTTGTCAGCATCAGTTAGTGCTTTGTCTCAACTTAATCAAACAGCTCATGCCGAGCAGCCCGCGTCAACACCCTATAAGAACGAAGCAGTTGAAAAGTTTCTGGGGGACTTAGTTCGTCCCATGCTGAAAGATTGGCTTGATAAAAATCTTCCCCGCCTGGTGGAAACCATCGTCCAACGGGAAATTCAATCTCTTAAAAAACATATGCAATAGGGAACTTACTTTCCTACACTCTTTAGGGGATCTTCTACCTGCGCCCATAATGCAATACCCCTTTTCATCGGTTTCTGCACCATTGGCTCTTCGTTGGTCCACATCAAGAGTAAGACTTAGGAGAACTTCTTACTACTCTATCCCAAAAAAAAGACCGCTGAGTCCAACCCCAGCGGTCTTTTTTATTTTAAAAGCGCTAAAGACTACTCGTCTTTAGCTTCTGCTTTTTTCTTAGCCTTTTTAGGGGCTGCTTTAGAAGTTTCTTTTTTTTCTGCCTTAGGCTTCTCTTCCTTAGGCTCTTTAGGTTCCTTCGCAGCAGCAGCTGTTTTCTTTACTTTTTCAAGATTGATGGCTGCACCCAAGATATCACCCAAGCTGGCTCCGCTATCTGAAGAACCATATTCTGCCATAGCTTTCTTTTCTTCAGCTACTTCGCGAGCCTTGATAGACAAAGCAAGTTTTCTGGTCTTCTTATCGAAGCTGAGAACCTGTGCGTCAACCCGTTCACCCACAGCAAATCGTTCTGGTTTCTGTTCTGAGCGTTCTTTCGCCAAGTCACCTTTTCGAATAAAGGCTGGAATACCTTTTTCTGTTGTAACGTGAATACCTTGTTCAGTTACTTCTTGAACTGTACAGGTCAAGACTTCACCAGTTTTAGAGGCTTCAACAGATTCAAAAGGATCTGCAGAAAGTTGCTTAATACCCAAGCTGATACGTTCTTTTTCTGGGGCAACATCCAAGACTTTAACCTGGATTTTTTCACCCTTTTTAAAGGCTTGCAGAGCTTCTTCACCAGACTTTTCCCAAGAAAGGTCATTCAGATGAACCATTCCATCAACGTTACCATCAACACCAAGGAACATACCGAATTCAGTAAAGTTCTTGATTTCGCCTTCGATCACACTGCCAGCAGGATGCTTTTCAGCAAAGGCAATCCACGGGTTTTGTGAACATTGACGTAAGCTTAAGCTAACGCGGCGTTTTTCAGGATCAACTTCCAAAACTTTTACAGTTAGTGTATCCCCCAAAGAAACGATCTTGTTAGGATGAACATTCTTTTTAGTCCAGCTAAGTTCGGACGCGTGAATTAGGCCTTCAATGCCAGATTCTAACAAAACGAAAACACCGTAATCCATAATGTTACTTACAGTTCCAGATATTTCAGTACCTGAAGTGTAACGGCTTGCTACACCAGACCAAGGGTCTTGTTCAAGCTGCTTCATTCCTAAAGAAATACGATGAGTGTCGCTAATTTTTGTGACCTTAACCTTGATGACTTGACCAATCTTCAAAACATCTGAAGGGTGGGCAATACGATCCCAAGAAATATCTGTTACGTGAAGCAAACCATCAATTCCACCAAGATCAACGAAAGCACCGTAGTCTGTGATATTCTTAACAGTTCCTTCCAGAATGCTACCTTCCGCCAGAGTTGACATCATCTCACTGCGGCTTTCTGCTTGAGATTCTTCCAAAACAGCGCGACGAGAAACAACGATATTTCCACGCAAGCGATCCATCTTTAAGATAAGGAATGGTTGCTCAATATTCATCAAAGAATACGTATCTTTAATAGGGCGAATATCAATTTGGCTTCCAGGCAAAAAGGCGCCTACACCGGCAAGATCCACAGTGAATCCGCCGCGTACACGGCTAACAATCACACCTGTGACACGCTCTTTTTTATTATAAGAAACTTCCAATTCTTCCCAAGATTCTTCTCGGCGCGCCTTTTCACGGCTTAGAACGATTTCTCCGTCCCGGTTTTCCATGCGTTCCAAATAAACGTCAACCACATCACCAAGCTTCAGCTCAGATCCCTGGGAGTGACCAAATTCTCTAAGGTATACTTTACCTTCAGATTTTAAGCCCACATCAACCAACACATATTCCCGTTCTACGGCAATAATAGTGCCCTTGATAACGGACCCTTCATATTTTTTTTGTTTAAACGATTCGTCAAGTAATTCAGCAAAATTGTCTATTGCTTTAGTCATAATATTTATTTTCCTTTTAGGTATAAAATAGGATAAAACCCTTGTTTTATGGCAGAGCCTGCAAAAATTCTATCGGCCCCACCATAATCAACTTTTAATAAAAAATAAAGCTTTTTTAAAAACCTGGTCAATAGATAGACCCGTTGTATCCAAAATAAGGGCATCTTCCGCGGGTTTCAGGGGGTCGAGCACCCTGTTTTCATCCCGTTCATCCCGTTCCTTTAAGTTTTGAAGCATATCATTAAAATTTGTAGAAATTCCCTTTTCCAGAAATTCTTTATACCGTCTCTCTGCGCGCTCTTGGGCTGAAGCTGTTAGAAAAATCTTCTTATCAGCCCAAGGAGCTACAACCGTTCCTCCATCGCGACCATCCAGAATAACACCGGCCTTGTGGTCTACCATAAACTTTCGTTGAAAATCTAAAAGACAGGTGCGAACCAAAGGAATTGTTGCAATTTTAGAGGCTCTCTGGCTGATGATTTCTGACCTTAATTCATTTAGGGACATAGCATTTACGTCCATAGCAAGAATACGTTCTTTGGCCTGCGTTGAATTTTTTTCAAAAAAATCCAAATCTTCAATCATAAAAGCCACAGCCCGAAACAGCAGACCTACATCTAGTCGGGCATATTTTAGCTCAGCTGCCAGCAGCTTACTCAACGTTCCCTTACCAACGCCAGAGGGGCCATCAATAGTAATAATCATGATTTCGAATTCCTTTACTTTGTCATAGCTCACATTTATCATAAGTCAGATTTTTAAGGAATTTTAAAATGACTTATGTTGTGACGGATGCCTGCATTCGCTGTAAATATATGGACTGTGTTGAGGTCTGTCCCGTGGATTGTTTTTATGAGGGCGAAAACATGCTGGTGATTGATACCACCGTTTGCATTGACTGTGGTGTGTGTGAGCCAGAATGTCCTGCGGAAGCGATTGTAGCTGACACAAAAGAAGGGGCTGAATTCTGGGTAGACTTTAACCAGAAATATGCAACTCTGTGGCCCAATATTCTCAAAAAAGGAGAAGCCCCTGCAGATGCGGAGGCTTGGCTAGGCAAACCGGATAAGATGAAAGAATTCAGCGAAAACCCTGGGGGGAAATAATTTTTTTGGTCACTTTACATTTTACAAATTTTTTTAAAATGTAAAATGCTACTTGACATTTTACGATAATTTGTAAAATGTAAAGAAATAGATAGAGGCCAGTATGTTCAAACGTCAGATTGCAAATTTGCTATTAACAGAAGCTAAAAAGTTTCGGGCCTTTGCTTTAGTGGGGCCGCGACAGAGCGGAAAAACTACTCTTTTGCGAGAACTATTTCCAGACTACAAATATATCTCTTTAGAAAGCCCAGATACCCTGGAGCTCGTCACAGAAGATGTGCGGGGATTCTTTGCGAATCCAACTCAAAACTGGATCATTGACGAAGCCCAAAATTCCGGAAAGCTCTTTTCCTATCTGCAAGAATTTATTGATGATCCGAAACGAACGAATAAATTTATTTTGTCCGGTTCCCAAAATTTTCTACTTCAAAAGAACATATCCCAAAGCCTTGCTGGGCGTATTGGGCTTTATGAGCTGTTGCCTCTGACCTATAAAGAATTTAAATCTGACAAAAAAATTTCCGCCATTTCCTTGTGGGATTATTTGTTTCAAGGCCAATATCCCCGACCCTATCATGAAAATCTTCCCACCCGGAAATGGTTTGAAAGCTATCTAAAAACATATGTTGAACGGGACGTAAGGCTTATTGAAAATATAAAAGACTTAACAAAATTCCGTTTATTTATTAAGCTGTGCGCTGGTTATCATGGACAACAATTGAATGTGCTCCAAATTTCTGTTGATACGGGTGTTTCCCAAACGACAATTCATAATTGGATCAGTATTCTGGAAGCAAGTTTCTTGATATTCCGACTGCAGCCCTATTATAAAAACTACAACAAACGCCTTGTTAAAACCCCGAAGCTTTATTTTTATGATTCAGCTATTGTATGCCATCTTTTAGGAATTGACTCGGCCGAACATTTACAAACTCATTCTGCTAAGGGAGCTATTTTTGAAGGTTTCGTTATTTCTGAATTTATAAAAACATTGAACAATAGAGGGGAAAATAGAAATTTCTATTATTGGAAAATGTATGGGGGCGGGGAAATAGATCTTCTTATTGATTCTCATCCCTTAAAAATTATAGAAATAAAATCAGGGGCTACCTTTCAGAAAACATTTGTTGAAAAGCTAATGGATTTTCAGCAGTTGTCAGATGATGATGCAGAAGGTTTTTTGATTTATGCGGGAGATGAGGCTTTTTCTTTTAAAAATATACAAATAACTCCGTGGACTGATATAGCATGAAAATCATCACATATGCAGAATTTGAACAAGTTGAGTTACGGTCAGGTTCTATTGTAAAGGTTGAGGAATTTCCCCGCGTCCTAAAACCCGCCTTTAAGGTATGGGTTGATTTTGGTCCTGATATTGGGGTTCTTCAAACCTCGGCCCAAATAACAGCAAACTATACGTTGGAATCCCTAGTGGGCAAGCAAGTTGTGGGGTGCGTGAACTTGGGAGAAAAAAATATTGCCGGGTTTAAGTCTCAGTTTCTTCTTGTGGGGTTTGCTGACAAGAACCAATCTATTTGTTTGGTTACAGTTGACTCAAGGGTACCCACTGGGCAAAAAATGTATTAATCCAAGAAGTTTACTAAAAAATGGTGCGTCCTGGAGGATTCGAACCTCCGACCCTCGGCTTAGAAGGCCGATGCTCTATCCAACTGAGCTAAGGACGCATACAGGTGGATTATAATGAATCCCTATTCTTTGTAAAGATTAGATTTTCTAACGGCAGAAAGTCTACAAAAAATACTCTAGCACATAAGACCTGATATCCTTTATGGGAATACGTTCTTGGGCCATGGTGTCTCGGTTCCGAATAGTCACTGTTTCTTGGGTTCCTTCAAAAGTATCAAAATCAACAGTGATACAAAGAGGGGTTCCAATTTCATCATGGCGGCGGTAGGCTTTCCCTACATTCCCCGTGTCCTCATATTTAATGCGTCCCAGGGAAAGTTTCTTCAACATCTGGGTGATCTCTTTTGCTTTAGCTACGATTTGTTCATTGTTTTTAGCTAAGGGAACCACAGCTACCTTAATGGGGGCCAGATGGGGTTTTAGCTTCAAGACAATGCGTTCCCCATTTTCCAGAGTTTCCTTGGTATAAGCTTCAACCAAAACGGCGAGCACACCCCGGTCTAAACCGGCGGAAGGTTCAATCACAAAGGGAACAGTCATCTTTTTTGTTTCCAAATTCTGGATGCCCAATTTTGTGTTGGAATCATCATTTGGTAATACTTTGGCGAACAAAGAGAGTTCATTCTGATTTTTGGAATGGGATCCCAAATCAAAATCCGTACGATTTGCAATGCCTTCAAGTTCTTCAAAACCATGGGGAAACTTATACAAGATATCAACGGTGGCTTTGGCATAGTGGGCCAATTCAGCTTTGTCCTGATGTTGTAATTGCAGATTATTTGAAGTGAGTCCTTGATCTTTCCACCACTGCACCCGAGCCTCAACCCACTTCTCATGCCATTCTTCGTCTGTGCCCGGTTCCACAAAAAATTCAAGTTCCATCTGCTCAAATTCCCGCACACGGAAAATAAAGTTGCGGGGTGTTACTTCATTTCGGAAGGCTTTCCCCATTTGGGCAATGCCAAATGGCAACTTACGGGATGTTGTATCCACCACATTTTTAAAATTTAAAAAGATTCCCTGGGCCGTTTCTGGGCGCAAATAAACATAAACGCCTCCATCTTCCACGGGGCCAAAATTGGCCTTGAACATCAGGTTAAAATTCCGAGGTTCCGTCAAGTCTTTAGATCCACAATGGTCGCACTTTCCATCAATCACATGGTCCGCTCGCATCCGATGTTTGCATTGACGGCAATCAACCATAGGATCTGTAAAAGTGCTTTCGTGACCCGAGTGTTTCATCGTCATGGGGTGGGTAATGATAGAAGAATCAAGGCCCTCGATATCATCGCGCTCGTAAACCATAGAGCGCCACCAAGCCTGTTTCAAATTGTTCTTAAGCTCAACCCCCAGCGGGCCGTAATCGTAAATACCTTGAAGGCCGCCATAGACCTCAGAGCTTTGAAAAATAAATCCCCGGCGTTTACATAAAGAAACGATTTCTTCCATTTTTATTCCTTAGAAATTACTACCCTTACGGTCATACAATAGGTGGTTCAGAATATCAAGAAAATACCTTTTCTAGAAATTAGCGACACCTTCACAAAACTGTGGGATCTTGGGATTTTCCTGTATTAGTACAGGTCATCTTTTATCGTGCCAGATTTGTCAGGAAAGTAGGTAGAAATTTTTAAGGGGTGGTTTCTCGCTCTTTCCGACGGCGCTCTTCGGCAGCTTCAGCTCGCTTCCGGCGAGCATCTTGCAATGTTGGATTGTCAGCCCTAGATCTTTTTGTGGATATCTGTCCGTCATCATCGTCATCATCATCTGCTGCTGCAGGAGCAGATCGGGCAGCTTTCAAAAGTTGATCCAAAGCAGTTTTTAAAGAACTATCTTTGGAAGACAGCTCTATTTCAATTGTTTCAGCGGAAAGTTCCATTGTTTTCTGCAGCTCATCATCAACGGCAGCGCCATAACTTTGTGCGGATTGAGATATAAAATCTCCATATAGTTTGCCGGCGTCTTCAGCAGAAGTGTTTTGTCTATAACCCATTTCAATCAACTTTCCAGAAATAAACTTAATGTTAGATTGCCTAAGAGTTTCATCGTCAGCTCTTAGCTGCAGCCTTGAATTTAAGGCCTTCATAAGATTTTCTTGTTCGGCGCTTTTAAAAAGTAGATTAATTTCTGAATCTTCAATACCTCGCAAAGCCGTTAGAGCCCTCTCCTGAATACCTTTTTTACAACTTAAAGGGTTTTTTCTCTCTGTGTAAGCAGCCTGAGATTCTGCAATAAATCCTCCTATCCAGGCATCAAAAAAATCAGGATGTTGGGTCAGAACGAAAGTTCCTACAAGACAAAAACTTCTTATGTCAGCAAGAGGAGTTTCTTTTGGAAATCCTTGCAGTAGAACTTCTTTAGCGTCTGGTCTCCATTTTAAAACTTCCTGTTGGAGTTCGTCAAAATTTAAAAGCCTTGCTTTTGCTAGGCGATTTTTGATTAAAGAAAGTGCCGATTTTTTTTCTACTTTCTTTGAATACTCATGGATTTCAATAGCAGCCTCAAGATCTGCATAGTTCTCTTGCTCTTCAACCAGGAAGTCTTGAATTAATTCGGGATTCAAGGTGCCAAAAACCCCTTCAGCAGCAAAATGTTCTATAGGAAAGAGTGTCAAAAGCGTCACAGAGGAACGATCTAAAATAGGTCGCAGTGGGAATGAGGCTAGAACCTGGAAATCTGCAGCCGACCTTACTAAAGCTTCTAATGCAACTCGGTGATTGTAAAATCTTTCTAAAGATAAATAAAGGCACTCAGAGTAAACTTCAAAGTCATTCTTCCAATTTGGGCCATAGCTTAGATCTCCACACAAAACAAGGGTGCCACATAGATTAGAAATTAAAGGTAATAAACATCCAGGAATAGATACTAGTTTGCGCAACACCCTAATTTCGATAATAGGAAATTCTGATGGCATCAAAAAATGATAAGAAGTAATGATCTGTTCTAGGCGATTTTGTGTTTTTATTTGCTCCCTAATTTCAGTATTCTCTAAGCTATCAAAACAAATACTCGTAACCAAATTTGTAGTGGATATTGCTTTGCGAATCGTTTGTTCGGGTGAACTGCGTAGCAGAGGCAAGGTATTTTTTTTAACGAATGATACAAAGTTAGAAAAATGCGTTGGTCTTATTTTTAAAACGTCTGCAAAAGTTTGTAGGTCTAAATCCAAGTTCCAGTTGACTTTATCCTTTTCTGCTTCGGGAAAGGGGGGGGCCAAAGAATCTATAAGTTTGTTAATTTCAGGTATCAGAATATCAAAGTTAACATCATTGCTTTGATCAAGTTCTGCTAGTTTATGCAAAGCCCCACACATGTCTTCTGCTCTGCAATTTCCCATCAAGGCAAGAGTTGCATTAGAAAGTTTTCTGATTGACTGCAGATCAGTTAGTTCTGCGAAATTGGCTATTAGGGAGTGATAGTGCAGATGTCCATCAGATTTTCCTTTGATCAGAAGGTCAGCTTGTTCAATTATAGTCACCAAAAAAGGAAATAGATCTTCTTTTTTCAGGCTCACTAACTTTTTAAGAATAAAAGGGGTGGTTGCTGATTGTACAACATTATAGCGTTGGTGAAGCTTTTCTAAACAGGTGAAAATTTCTTGCGATTCTACAGGAGGGGTTATTGCAGCTTCTGCGAAAAGAGTTTTAAGAGATTCTTGGGTTATTGGCGCTCTAGAGGACTTTTCTTCAGGGTCCGGACGGGTTGCCCCAAAAGACAGGGGTGCATTCAACAAAAGGATAAAACAAGCCTTAAATATTATTTTTTTCAATTATTACTCTCCAATTAAAACCTAACACGAGCACAACATAAGAAATAAATTTCTAAAATTCAAGTGAATTGACTAATTTAAAAAAAGAGATATAATCCCCCTTAATTTATCCTTAAGATGGTGTTATAGGGGTGGACGTGGGTCCGCCTTTTTGTTTAATTAGGCATATGTTTTAATGAGGAACCAATGGGTTTAGCTGTTAATAAAGAAGCTTTGCAGATTGCAGAAGCGGTTGCACGGGAAAAAGGAATTGATCCTGAAGAAGTATTTATTGCTATGGAAGAAGCCATCCAAAAAATTGGACGGACGAAGTATGGGCATGAAAATGATATTCGGGCGTTTATTGACCGCGTAACAGGAGACGTGAATTTAGCGCGCTATCGGGAAGTGGTTGAACTTGTTGAAAATCCCTCTACCCAAATTCTTTTGGAAGATGCACAAGAACTAAATTCCGCTTTGACTGTGGGTGAGTTTGTTGTTGATCCATTGCCACCTATCTCTTTTGGTCGTGTCTCTGCTCAGTCTGCTCGGCAGATTATTGGAAGCCGAGTGCGTCAAGCCGAACGGCAAAAACAATTCGATGAATTTAAAGATAAAATTGGTCAAATTGTTACAGGCACTGTAAAGCGTGTTGATTTTGGAAATTATATTATTGATGTGGGCCGTTTAGAGGCTTCTTTGCGTCGTGATGAATGTATTCCCAGGGAAAACCTAAGAACTGGGGATCGTGTACGTTGTTATATCTTAGATGTGAACCCTGAAACTCGGGGGCCTATGATTCAGCTTTCTAGGGCACATCCAAACTTTATGGCTAAACTGTTCGAACAGGAAGTTCCAGAAATTGCAGACGGTACTATTGAAATTGTATCTGTTGCACGGGATCCTGGCAGCCGTGCAAAAATTGCTATTCGATCTGAAGACGCCAGCATTGACCCTGTTGGGGCATGTGTGGGAATGCGTGGATCCAGAATTCAAGCCATTGTGAATGAACTACAGGGGGAAAAGGTTGATATCGTCTTGTGGTCACCTAACCAGGCAAATTTCATTATTAATGCCTTGGCGCCCGCTGAAATATCAAAGGTTATATTTGACGAAAGCACCAACCAGGTGGATGTTGTGGTTCCTGAAGCCCAACAAAGTATTGCCATTGGTCGTCGGGGGCAAAATGTACGTTTGGCCTCATTGTTAACAGGTCTTAACGTTAACATTTTAACGGAAGATCAAGAAGCAAGCAGTCGTGCAGAAGAAAACAAGGAAAAGTCAGAACTCTTTATCAAGGCTTTGGACGTAGATGAAGTGATTGGGCATTTATTAGCTGTAGAGGACTTTAAAACTATCGAAGAAATCGCTGGCACCCCCTTGGAAGAGTTGTTGGCTATTGAAGGCTTTGACGAGGATTTGGCAACAGAACTTCAAAAGAGGTCTCTGAAGTTTTTAGAAGCAAAAACAAAAGAGCTAAAGGAAAAATTGAAAGGTCTGAAAGTTGATAAAAAACTGGAAGAACTGGAAGGTGTTTCTTTAGAGTCTTTGGTTAAGCTTGCTGAACAAAAAGTGAAAACTTTAGATGACTTGGCCGATCTTTCAACAGATGAACTTTTGGACATCGTTGGAAAGTCAGCTTTAACCCGCGTTGAAGCAGATGCTTTGATTATGCGGGCTCGCGAACATTGGTTTCAATAATTCATAAAGATGAGCTTGCATGTCCGACACACCCGACCAAAAAGATACAGAGCAGAAGAAGCCATTAACCCTTTCCAGTAAGCTGGGTCTGAAAGACTTAAAACAGCCTACTGCAAAAGGTAAATCTGTTATTGTTGAGGTTAAGCGCAGTCGTTTGGTTCAAGGAGATGTGCAGCATTCTGCTGTTAAGGATTCACAGATGCGGGCGTCTCATCCTTCTTTGCCCCATAAGCCGGCTCCTGTTTTAAAGCCTAAAGAGCCGGAACATAAGCCCCACGACAATAAACCAACTTCTTCCAAAGTTTTGACTGGGGAAGAACGGGAAGCGCGTTTGCGGGCCTTGAAAGATGCAACTGACTTTGTTGAAAAAAAAGCTGCCCATTTAGACGAGAGCAGCAAACGTTCTGCTGAATTGCGCCAACAAGAAACAGAAAAAGAAGCTCAAAAACAACAAGAAATTGAAGAAGCTCTGGCAACCGAAACTGCCGCAGTAGTAGAGCCTGAGGAAACTGTACAAAAAGAGTCTTCCGCTACTTTCAAAAAAGAAGCGCCTGAGGAAGAATCTGAAACAGCTAAAAACTTGCGTCATTTGGCCCCTGTTAAGCGGGTTGAACCCCGGCGTGCAGGAAAAATTACTATTACCAGCGCCTTATCTGATGATGCCATAGATGGTGAACAGCGCCGTAGTCGAAGCCTTGCATCTTTGAAGCGCGCACGGGAAAAAGAACGTCTAAAAGCCATGCGCCGCGACCAGGATTTTGAAAAAATTTCCAGAGAAGTCACAATCCCTGAAACCATTACGGTGCAGGAACTTGCTAACCGTATGGCTGAAAAAGCATCTGATGTTATCAAGTGTTTCATGAAAATGGGAATGTTGGTGACTGTAACCCAATCAGTTGATGCTGACTCAGCGCAACTTGTTGTGGAAGAAATGGGTCATAAACCAAAGCGTGTTGCTGATTCTGATGTGGAAGATATTTTGCAAGATGATCAGGAAGATACCGAAAAATCTTTGGAACCCCGTTGCCCGGTTGTGACCATTATGGGACACGTGGATCATGGAAAAACATCCCTGTTAGATGCACTGCGCACTACAGATGTGGTTTCAACGGAAGCAGGTGGCATTACCCAGCATATTGGGGCTTATCAGGTAACCTTGAAAAACGGCGGAAAAATTACCTTTATTGATACTCCCGGTCACGCAGCTTTTACGGAAATGCGCTCTCGAGGCGCCAACGTTACAGATATTGTGGTTTTGGTTGTAGCTGCTGATGATGGTATCAAGGACCAAACTATTGAAGCTATTCGCCATGCAAAGGCTGCTAAAGTGCCGATTATTGTGGCCATCAACAAGATTGATAAGCCAGAAGCCAACCCAGACCGGGTACGCCAGGCGTTAATGCAGCACGAGATATATGTGGAAGAATTGGGTGGTGATGTTTTGTGTGTGGAAGTTTCTGCAAAACAAAAAACAAACCTGAATAAATTGGAAGAAACCATCCTATTGCAGGCAGAACTTATGAACTTGCGGGCTAACCCTCATCGACCAGCGGTAGGTGCTGTAATCGAATCCAGACTTGAAAAAGGTCGGGGACCTATTGCGACAACCTTGATTCAAAAGGGGACTCTAAAAATCGGGGATTATTTCGTTGCAGGGGCTCAGTTTGGTCGCGTACGGGCATTGATTGATCACCATGGTGTAGCCCAGAAAAGTGCGGGTCCTTCAACCCCTATAGAAATCATTGGATTCAACGGACTGCCGGGATCAGGTGATATTCTAACAGTTACACAGAATGAATCAAAGGCTCGTGAAATTGCTGAATATCGCCAAAGTAAAGTTAGAGGAAAACATTTAGGTGTCTACGATAAAAGCAAAATGGATAACCTGTTTGCTCAACATGCTGGCGGTCGCAAAGAATTAGACGTTCTGATCAAGGCTGACGTGCACGGATCTGCGGAAGCTATTACCAGCAGTTTGAAAAATTTGGCCCACGAAGAAGTTGGGGTAAAGGTTTTGCATATGGGCATTGGGGGGATCACAGAAACGGATATTTCTTTAGCAAAAGCTTCAAAAGCTTTGATCATTGGGTTTAACGTGCGCGCCAACACACAGGCTCGGGAACTGGCCCAAAAGGAACATATTCAGATTCGATATTACTCAATTATTTATGATGTGATCAATGATATTAAAGCCTTGCTCACCGGCCTTTTGTCCCCTGTTGTACAGGATGTATTCATTGGACGCGCTGAAATCAGAAAAGTATTTAAAATTTCAAGCCTAGGTAATATTGCTGGATGTCATGTGACTGAAGGCGTTGTAAAGCGGGGATCCAAGGTTCGTTTGCTGCGTAACGATATCGTCATTCACGAAGGCAAACTAAAGACCCTAAAGCGTATAAAAGATGAAGTCAAAGAAGTGAAAAATGGCTTTGACTGCGGTATGGCTTTTGAAAACTATGATGATATCCGCGAAGGCGATATTATTGAGTGTTCAGAGGTATCTACCACCGCTCGCCAATTCGAGTAAAAACACTTATTCCCTCGGGCTTCGACCCGAGGGTCTAAGGGTGCGGAACGCGCCCCTTGGGATGTCGAAAGAAGTAAGGCGTGGGTCCTCGGGTCAAGCCCGAGGAATTCAAAAAAAGGGGGCCCGAGGAAAGCAAGAGGATGTGGTTTATCTTTTCTTTTCATATTTTTCCTTCTTTTTTATTTTCATTATTTCCATTCTTCGTTTCTTTTTACTTCGTTTTAGTTTCCCTTAAGGGGGCCATAAGAATC
>JBAWWO010000016.1 GCA_037146715.1 Alphaproteobacteria bacterium | reverse complement strand
GTAATCCGCGTGAAACCAGGGATGAAAATTCCGACATGTACATCTTGGTACATTAGGAATTTGAGATCCCGCCGTTTCACGATGGAGTGCGCAAAAAAGATGGTTTTAATGGTGGGTATAACTGGGATTGAACCAGTGACCCCTACGATGTCAACGTAGTGCTCTCCCGCTGAGCTATACACCCTTTGGTTTTATTGAATATACTGAAAACAATTAAAGTGCAATTCAAAAAAATGTATTTCTCTATTTTAAAGATAACTGTATGATAAAACTTGATAATATTTAACATAAAAAATGGAGGTCTACTATGAAACTAAAAAATCTTCTTACTTCTATTACCTTGGTTGTTGCTTGTGAAAGCTTTGGGGCTTTTAATCCAGAGCAGTTATCTTCTGTTCCTAAAATAATTTCGACCCTACAACACACAACAAGGGAGGGAAGGCAGCACCTTCAAAAATATACGCAACAACTTGCAGACCTTCGAAACACCAGCCAACCAAGTTTGGAAGGCATGATGCGGCAAAACAAAGCGGCAGTTCAAGAGAATCTAGTTAACTTAAAGGGAACTTTAATGAATGAATACCGCCTGTTAACGGGACTTGTGACGGAACCGAGTTTATTCAGCGGTAAAACTATCAGAATAAAGAAGGCTTTTCACGCAAATCTGCACGATTTCTATCAACTGTGCCATAAGCTGCTAAGCGAGAACCTCGCAGTCAGCAAAGATGCAACACTATCAGAAAAAGTAGGCCCTGTGGCGGCTCTAGCAAAACAAAGGGAAGATTTTTTTCAAACTGTGCTTTCTTTGTATCAAGAAGATGTTGGGGCAGAAAAAAGTACCTTCTTAAAAGGTGGTGTTGGCGGAAAGCTTTCTGGGTATCTTCCAACTGTTGTTACGCCATACCTGTCAGACTATTTATATCTAACAGAATCCCGCTGTATAGACCTTGTTTTTCTAACAACTCTCCCAGAAGCCGCAGAAGAGTTAAAAGAGGCTTCTCAACTTTTGTGGGACCTAGAAACCACATTAACCGACAAGGAACTAAAAAAGGTCGAAGATGGTTATGGTTTTTATACATCTGAAAAATTAACCACTGAAAAGAAAAAAATTACGGGCAGTTTATCCCCCGCTGATCTTTTAGAGTTCATAAAATCCCAAAATTTCGCGCTAGAGGGATCCTCTCCCTTGAAGCCGTTAGTAGATGAACTTCAGCTGGCGGATGCAACTCAACCTGCCCCGGCACCTGTTGAAGCAGAAACTCCAACAGGCCCTTCTGAACCTGGATCACAAGACCAAACACCTTCCTCAACACAATCTGTAGAGGCCTCTATTACAGAGGAAAAAGAGATCCCTGCGCAAGAGACTGTCCCATCCGTTCATCCTGGCGAAGAAACTGGTGCGCCTGCACAACAAGCGGCTCCGGCCCCAACAGCTGTCTTGCCTGCAAAACCAGCTACTTTCTCTGCCATAGCCGCTATACCTCCTGCAGCTCAAGCAGACCAAAAACCTCAGCAAAAGACCCATAGAAGATCTCCAAAAGAAAGTTTTATGGTGTCTGTTTCCCTTGGTAGAAAATAATGATTATACAGATAAACTAAAAAAATTAATCCCTCGGGTTTCGGCCCGGGGGCCCATAAACAAAAGCACCTTCCAAAGCCCTTGCAAGTTTTGATGCAACTTCGTAATATGTTTTCGCCAGAAGAAAGGGGCTAAGACCGACAAAATGCATTTATTTTATATATTATTTTTATTCTTTACGTTCAACTTCTCTGCAAGCGCAAGTTCACTGCCCGATGCCCTAGCCGCTAACGCGAAAGAGGCCATTCTTATAAACCTGAATACAGATACCGTTTTGTACGCAAAAAATGCTGACTTGCCCACTAATCCCTCCTCCATGACTAAAATCATGCAAGTTTATTTGATTTTTGAGCGTTTGAAGCAAGGACGTCTAAAAATGGAAGATACATTTTCCGTAAGCCCCAAGGCCTGGAAAACTGAAGGGTCCCGCATGTTTCTGCCCGTTCATTCTCAAGTGAGCCTGAAAGATCTTTTGTTGGGAATCGTTGTACAATCAGGCAATGATGCCTCGGTAGCCCTAGCCGAAGGGATTGGAGGGACAGAAGAAAATTTCGCCCGAGAAATGACAGAAACGGCCCGAAAATTGGGCGCAACCAAATCAAACTTTGTCAATGCCACGGGCCTCTCTGGCCCCCGACACACCTCAACCGTCAGGGATTTAGCCACTATCAGCAAGAATCTCATTCAAAACTTTCCCGATTATTACCATCTATTTTCTGAAAAGTTTTTCAAGTTCAATAAAATTAAACAACCCAACCGAAATGCTCTTTTGTTCATTCCAGGACTAGGCTGCGATGGTATCAAAACGGGCCATACAGATGAAGGGGGCTACGGAATTGTGGCTTCAGCCCAGCAAAATGGCCAACGACTTCTTTTGGTCATCAATGGAACAGAATCAGAAATCGAACGCAAGAAAGTTGCAGAAGATCTGTTAAACTGGGGTTTCCGAGAATTTGAAAACACCCTTGTCTTAAAAGCCAATACATCTATAGCAACCCCCAAAGTTTCCATGGGAACTCAGTCGAGAATTCCAGTGGGCTCCTTAACGGATTTGTATGCCACCCTGCCCCGTGGAACGTATAAAAACTTCAAGCTAAGGGCTATTTATAAATCAATTCCTTTGAAAGCGCCCATCAAAAAAGGGTCAAGAGTGGGAACCTTGCAGGTTTACACTCCCCAAGGGGCTGTAGCTGACCTTCCCCTTATTGCTTTGGAAGATTCAGAAGAAGCTGGATTTTTAAGAAAAATTTGGTTAAAAGTATACGAAACTATTGCTGGGTAGGTCGTGAAAACAAAAGCTAAATTTATTACATTTGAAGGCGGAGAAGGTGCAGGAAAAACCACCCAAATCCAAATCTTAGAAAAGTTACTCAAATCCCACGGGCTTCCTGTTATTACCACGCGCGAACCAGGGGGAACCATAGGGGCGGAATGCTTAAGATCTTTGCTAAAAGAACAACCTGACGCCCACTTTGACGCTTACTCCCAAACCCTTATTTTATATGCAGCCCGCCGAGACTTAGTTGAAAAAATCATCAAACCTGCGCTCGCAAAAAATGTGTGGGTCTTGTGTGACCGCTTTGCTGACTCTACCTTTGTTTATCAGGGATTTGCCCAGGGGCTACCCATCGCCTCAATTGAAAAAATTCACAATCTTGTGCTGGGGTCTTTTACCCCCGATCTAACTTTCTTTTTTGATATTCCTCCTGAAGCTGGCATCAAGCGCACAAAGGAACGCACGGAAAGCCTAGACCTATTCACCTATGACAATTTTGATTTCAAAGATTTAGATTTTCACGAAAAAATATATGAAGGTTTTCAAATCCTAGCCGCAGGCAGCAAACGCATTCTTCCCATTAACGCCCTATTGCCGACTGAACAAGTCACAGATCAGCTTCTTGACGCCCTCAATGCTCGCTTTCAGATAGGGTTAGAGTAGAAAACAATGGCAACTGGTTGTTTTGCACAATATCCTCAACAACTGGAAACCTTAAAGAAAGCTTTTTCCCAGAATACTCCTCACCATGGCTGGATTCTGTCTGGCCCCCGCGGGGTTGGTAAGGGTGCATTTGCTGAAGGCTTTGCAGTCCGCCTCCTGCAAGAAAATTTAGCCATACCTGATGATACCGAATACCATATTGAACAAAACGCCCATCCCAATTTTCTAAGAATCACCCCTTCTACTGACGCAGTCCAAAGTACTATTACCGTTGATCAAGTTCGTTCTTTAAAGGCTTTTGCACAAAAAACAACGGCTGATGGATCTTGGAAAGTTATTGTGATCAACAGTTTGAATGACCTGGGCATTAATGCGTCTAACGCTTTGCTGAAAATTCTGGAAGAGCCTCAACCCAAAACCATATTTTTTCTGATTTTTCATAGCGGAAGCCCCCTGCTGCCCACCTTGCGTTCTCGGTGCACTGTTTTGTCTTTTCATCCACAGATTAGCGCGGAACAAAATAGTGGGTCACTGGCTCACGCGATCGCCAAGAATCGTTCAGGTCTTTTAAGCCTGTTAGAAACCCCAGAAATACAAACCTTGACTGACCAATTGTTAGACATTCTCAAAACCCCTAAGATAGACTATGGCAAAGTCTATGCTTTGGTAAACTCTATTCAAAAAGCTCCAGAAAAATTTCATGTTTTTTCTGAAATTGTCTTGTGGAGCCTCAACCAGATTATTCAAGCAAAAACTCAGCCTGAATCTCCCTTTGCAGGGTTGTTTCAGGGGTGGAATGCTGTGCCCCTAGCCCAAATTCTAAAAATTCAGTCTGACCTTATGCATTTGTTAAACCAACAGAAAACCTTAAACCTCGACCGCCGGCATACTCTGTTGGGGGCGTTTTTTAGTATGTCTTCCCTAAAAACCTTGTAAACCCCCATGTTCCAATCGGCAAAAAGGCCCCCAAAATTAACTTATAGGATTGGCATAATTCATCAGACAAACTCTTAAAACCTTCATGCACAAAGGTCGAGACCAGAACAAAAAATCCAATCGTTAACAAACTAAAAATCACTTTCCATCTTATATTTAAATCATCTAAAAGCTCTTTTTTGCCATAAAGCGTCCACCCCAACAAAAACCCAATCAATCCATAAAAAGAACCCCAGACATGGGTTGGCATCACGTCAGTCCTTAGAAAAACCAGCATGGGAATAGCAACCCCCACCAAAATCCACCCCATCGCAAAGGGATATTTTTTCAGAAGCTCCCTGTTTTTAAAATATCCATACGCAAGAATTAGCATGACCGACACGGTAAACCCCGCCAATTCGTCAGTCAAACTATGAAATCCCGCATGAATCATGGCCCACCCTTGCCCAAGCAGAATACAAGGGATCAAAATTCGAACAGTTCTATTTTTGATGGTATAAAAAATCCATCCATAAAACGCTACCGCTGCCTGCATATGCCCACTGGGAAAGGCATAGCCTTCTATGCCTAAAGCAGGATTCAAGGGAATTTGAAAAATATTCTTAAGAGTTGCCGAAAAAATCATAGTGAAAAATAGCAGCACAAAAGCATGCCAAAAGGTTTTATCTTTGTAAAAAATACTCCCCAGAATAATGACCAGGGCATAGGCCGGTTGATGGCCAAAGAAAAGGAAAAAGTTTTGTAGGGTGTCTATGAATGTCATAAAATTATACTATCGTCGTTCCGAAAAGGCTGCAAGGTCCTTCTTCAAGCTTGATCCTCTAATGTATGAATGTTGGGAGCCCCCCAAAACTTCCCCTTAAAAAAACCTGCAATTTCGCGAAGTAATCGGTCAAAAAGCTAGGTTTTTCACCCCTCCACATGATCATTCACCAAGCCCACTGCCTGCATATAAGCATACATAATCGTTGATCCAACAAAGCTCATACCTCGCCTCTTCAGATCCTTTGAGAGAGCATCTGACTCTTTGGTCCGCACAGAAATATCCTGGTGAGTTTTGGGATTATTTATTTTTGGTGCACCCCCCACAAAGGCCCAAACGTAGGCATCAAAAGACCCAAATTCTTTTTGAATTTCAATAAAAACCCTAGCATTTTTGCGGGCTGAAAAAATCTTCAGCCGATTACGAATAATTCCCGAATCCTTCATTAGAACTGCCAACTGCTCATCCGTCATCTGGGCCACTTTTTTCACATCAAAGTTATGAAAAGAACTTCTATAACCGGCCCGTCGCTTCAGAATAGTTTCCCAGCTTAGCCCCGCCTGGGCGCCTTCTAAAATCAACATTTCAAAAAGTTTCTGGTCATCATGAACGGGCACACCCCATTCTTTATCATGATACTCTTCATAATCAGGTTTGTTGGTACCTACCCAGGTGCAGCGCTTCATTTATAAGACTTCTCGTGATCAAGCAGCCATTGTTTGCGGGTCAGCCCCCCAGCGTATCCCCCTAATTTACCACTGCTGTTAATGATCCGCTGACAAGGCACCAAAATGGCCAGTTGGTTCTTGCTATTGGCGTTCGCAACGGCCCGACAGGCTAAGGGTCTGCCCACATCCACCGCCTGTTGAGCATAGCTTTTTGTTTCACCATAGGGAATATTCTCTAATGCCCCCCAAACCAATTTCTGAAAGGGCGTGCCCCCAAAATGATAGGGGGTTTGAAACATCTTCAGTTTTCCCGCAAAATATAATTTTAGTTCTTGAGAAATAGACTGAAGAACTGCTAAGTTTCCCGGGCCAATAGGCACGCCCATCCTGGCTTGAAATTGGGCCATTTCACGCTCTATCCCTTTCCGATCGACAAACTCCAACAGATGCAATCCGTTATGATCAGCAATAGCAACCATATTCCCCAAGGGCGTTTCAATTGAAATGGATTCTAGTTTTTTTGTCATACTGTTTTATTCTTCTGATCCTCTTGGCAAAATCTTAACTTAAAAGTTCCTGAAAGTTTTATGGATGACACATACTGTAAACAAATTTCTAATTCTGGTTTTTTCTTATAATGAAACAATATCCCTGTATAATCTGCATAGGATAAAGACTGATCAGGCATTATTTCTGCCACAAGATTATCTAAAAGCTTGAAAACCACTTTTTTTCCCAAAGGAACAGCCATTATAACCGTCCCTTTGCTGACATCAGAAGCTTCTGAGAACAAAAAAACCTCAGCCCCGTCAGTTTTAACTAAAAAGATTCCTGGCTTCTCTTTTGCGCTTGATTTCCCATCTGTTTCTGACAAAACCCTAGCTGCACAGTTAACAGGAGGCCACTTATAAGGATTCAATTCAGGTTGATCAAAAACCTGAATGCTAGAAGTTTGTTCATCTACTGTCAGCACAAGTGTTCTTTGGCGGTTAACAGGAATAGTCCCCGAATCGATTACAGCTGAAAAAGCGGGCTGCTCTATGAATACTCCACCCCAAACAAGGCCCAGAACACTATACTTTATAAACCTCTGAAACATTCCTATATCCTTCTAATTTGCGACATTCCAAGGCGGAATGTATCAGAATAGGCAGATAAATCAAGACGAGAAAATAATCCCAGATGGGTCAACTGACTCTCTCAGCCTTACTTTTATCTGCGTTTATTTAACAGCCTATTGAAATATTCAAAATAAATATTTATATAATCAAAAGTATAGGAAACATATTTTTTATTAGGAGCCAAAATGAAAAAAATTTTATTATCTATTTTCTTGTTGTCTAGTCTTCAAGAAGCAGAAGCTGCTGCCGCGCCTGAGCAAGATGCTTCTAACTCTAGAAAAAGATCTGAGCAAGAAGAGCCTGGGGCTAGAAAAAGAAAATATTCTGAATCTGATGTGGCTGTTGATGAACAGCATCAGATGAGTCTTTTGGAGGACTCCATGGCAGCTGTCACTTTCCTGAAGGTAGAGCAGCTTCCACCTGCTCCTCGAAAGGCAGCTCCATGCGAGAAATTTAATCCTCGCTTTAATCCCGAATTTAATGACCATCTAACTCTCATGATGGCAGCAAATAAGGACTTTGTTTTTACAGATGAATTCGTGGACGGACTCTATGTCCTCTTTCTTCGTCGCCAAAGCCATCCATAGACTGAAAACCTTCCTGCTTATTTCTATGCCTATTTTTTAGGCAATCTCAGCAATATGCAGGAAGGCTAAGTTTAAACCGCCATCCTCTGCCCCCTTATACGCACAGTTATCCACAATTTCTGTGGAGGAAAATCCAAAATGTCTTCTGCAGATTTATCAAAGAACAATTGTGAAAAACAGTTTTTAATTCACATAAAACATGGGGTTAAAACGTCCCCCCAATAATCAATTGAAGTTCGTGGATTCTTTCTGCTGAGGCCTTCTGATAAAAATGTGTTAGGGTAAAGACAGTACAAGATCAAACTGCTTACGAGAAAGAGGTTATCATGTCAAACGAACTTATGATTCATCGACTTGAACAAAAACATGACCTTCTCCAACAAGAGATCAGCAAAGTGCAAAATCTAGCTTTGCCGAATGTAAGTTTGCTTAGAGAATTAAAAGTACGCAAACTACAACTCAAGGAGGAGCTTTTCAAACTCTTATCTAAATAGTTAGTGTACTCTCCCTAATACCTTCACTATTTCTAGACCGTTTACTTAACTGTAAACGGTTGTTTTTTTGTTGTTTGTCTTATTATTTCGTATTAAGGTGGCCCTGGTCAAGGCAATGATGCATTTTAGAGACAAATTTTATAGGCACTTGTTGCAAAAAGGATACTAAAAATGAAACTGTTATTCTGTGGTGATGTTGTAGGCAGAACAGGCCGGGAAGCTATTCTTGAGCATATCCCCCTACTTAGGAACAGGCTAGGCCTAGATTATGTCATTGTAAATGCAGAAAATGCGGCCCATGGATTTGGGGTAACGCCTGCCATTTGTAAAGATATGTACGCAGCTGGGGTTGACGTTATTACCACAGGAAACCATATATGGGATCAAAAAGATATTGTTGGCCATATTGATCAAGATAAAAACCTTTTGCGCCCTTTGAACTACCCCCCTAAAACCCCAGGAAATGGCTTTGTTGTCGTTCAGAAAGACAATGCCCCTGCCCTTTTGGTTGTTAACTTAATGGGCCGCCTTTTTATGGATGCTCTTGATGATCCCTTTGCCGCCATGGATGCTTTGTTGCGCACCTATACGCTGGGCAAAAACGTTGCTGCAATTTTTGTCGACTTTCATGCGGAAGCCACCTCAGAAAAGATGGCAGCCGGACATTATTTTGATGGGCGCATCAGTGGCCTGGTGGGAACCCACACCCATGTGCCCACGGCAGACTGTCATATTTTACCCAAAGGAACCGCCTATCAAACAGATGCCGGTATGACGGGGGATTATGATTCGGTGGTTGGTATGAAAAAAGATGTCCCCATTGATCGTTTTGTTAAGAAATTCTCAAAAGAGCGCCTCTCTGCCGCTGATGGCCCTGCCACCCTGTGCGGTACATTTATTGAAACAGATGATAAAACGGGAAAAGCCCTAAAAATAATCCCCATTCGAGTAGGCGGCATACTTCCCCAAATAGAAACCTTGTGATATAAGAATCAGCATACACGGCAAGGACGAAGGAAAAAATGGCAGGACATTCGCAATTTAAAAACATTATGCACCGCAAAGGTGCCCAAGACGCCAAGAAGGCAAAGATTTTCACAAAACTGATTCGAGAATTAACCGTAGCCTCAAGAGAAGGTGGACAAGATCCCCACTCTAACCCTCGGCTGCGCGCCGCCGTTATTGCCGCTCGCGAAGCCAACATGACGCGCGACACCATGGATCGTGCCATTTCCCGAGGCGCCGGCAATTTAGAAGGCGAGAATTACGAAGAAATCCGCTATGAGGGTTATGGGCCCGGCGGCGCAGCTGTTATCATTGAAGCTTTGACCGATAACCGCAATCGCACAGCCCCAGAAATTCGGTCCGCCTTTACAAAATCTGGGGGAAGCCTGGGGGAAACGAACAGCGTTAGCTTTCAGTTCCAACGGGTTGGGCTTATTGAGTATCCTCAAAGCAAAGTTTCCGCCGAAGACCTCTTTGAAAAAGCACTTGAAGCCGGTGCGGAAGACGTAACTCAAGAGGGAGATCTTCACCAGATTTATTGTGACTTCAATGATCTGCAAACAGTCCGGGACGCTCTTATTGCTCAGTTGGGGGACCCCACCTCAGCTAAACTTATCTGGAAACCCCTGAATTTGGTACCTGTTCAAGACGAGGATACCGCCAAATCTTTGCTGAAATTGATGGATACTCTGGAAGACAACGATGACGTCCAGCGGGTCTTTTCAAATTTTGACATTCCCGAAAGCATTTTGGATAAGCTAGCGTAACTCGCTCCCTCCCTAATCCCGCTATTGCCTTCCTTGCCCCACCCTTGAATTCCTCAGGCCCCTTTTTTTTGCCTTCCTCAGTCCCATTTTTTGCCTTCCTCGGGCTCTCTTTTTTTGCTTTCCTCGGGCTTGACCCGAGGACCCACGCCTTACTTAAAGGGCTACACCCTGAAACAACTGGATTGTCACAGAATTTCTTCTCAATGACGGAAAAGAAATCAACACACGGCCCTTAAAACATCGGACACAGGAATATCTTTCACATCCAAAGTGCCATGATCTAGGGATTTAAGAATAGTAAGATGCTCAGCTAAAGGATGAACCTTAGCCGCTTTGGTTTTGCCGAACAGGGAAATAAGGGGCTTTCCACCCAAAGCCAACAAATGACCAGTTCCCGAATCATTGGCAACGGATTTTTCAAAATAGCTGGACATTCCCGCGGTATAAAGGGGTGACTTCAGCCATTCAGGATATTCTTGCAAGGGGAATAGGGCCTCGGGCAGCACGTCTTTTAACAGTTCTTTCCAAGAAGCTTCTTGAGGACCCAGAATGAAAACAGGAACTTTGTTTTTGGCAACAAGCTCACGGGCAACTTCAATAAAGTTTTCCAAGGGCCACTGTTTAATTGTTTGCCCTGCCCCCGGCGCAAGCCCTACATAGGTCTTGTGGGCAGAAAAATACTCTTTAAAGGGCGTTTTATAATCCTCAGGAACTTTTGCAAACTGGGGTTCTGTTTTTTCACCCTTAATAGGCTCAATCAGAAATAAAAGTTTGTCTGACAAATGCTCAGAGCTTGGTTTACGCCCCCGCCCTGGGCTGTAGTCAGAAAAAACATAATGCTGGGTTGATGAGATAAACTTTTTATGGGGAATTTTTCTAAGAAGCAACGTATTTTTCAAATCCCGTTGCGTATCAATGATTAAATCAAAAGAATGTTCTTTAAAAGTAGATCCCTTCAAAAGGCTTTTCCAATCAAGGTCGGCAAAAGCATGTTCTTTTGTGTCTGCAAAAATACCATCAACCAGAGGGGCTAGCATCTCTTTAAAAGCCGTCTTCCCATAACCCGCCCACCAATGAATTTCAGCCTTGGGAAACAGATCGCGCACCCCATAGACAAAAGGCATTTTCAAAAGGGCATCGCCCAGAAGATCTTCCCCAACAAAGATAAGAATTTTTTTAGGGGTCATTATGCTGAGTATCCTCCCAAGAATTCATCAAATTTTCAAATGGTCGGAGCGGCGGGATTTGAACCCACGACCCCTACACCCCCAGCGTAGTGCGCTACCAGGCTGCGCCACGCTCCGATCGCTTAAAAATTTATTGTACTATATCAGGCATCTTTTAAAAAACAATAGACTTGTGCGTTCTTTTAAACATTTCCTTCTTTGGGCTCTGATAATGGATCAGTTGGCGGATCTATATCAGAAGAATCGTCATCATCTCGTGGATGTTTTTCACCAGCCCGCCCATCCTCTTCAGCTTTTTTTGCAGCTTGATTTACCATCCTTTTCATATCTTTATAAAGCACTTTAGCCTTTTCTTTTCCTAAATCTCCTGCCCTCTGATAAGACCTAAGCGCCTTCCCCCGTTGTCCTAATTGCAAAAAAATATCTCCGCATCCCACAAAACCAATGGGCTTATCATGGTTTGCTAAAATTTCATAATGTTTAAATGCTTCTTGTAAATCTGCAACTCCTCCCTCTCCATTGCCCAACATAAATGCAAGAGAAAGCCTCGCCTGATGATTGCCCTGATTTGCAGCAAGTTCATAATATTTCTTAGCTTCGGCCAAGTCTTCCTCTCCTCCATGCCCTTGATCACACATAATAGCATAAGCATATTGTGCATCTTCATTGCCTTGATCTGCACTCACCTTGTAATACTTTCTAGCTTCTTCTAAAGCTTGTGGTCCACCCTCTCCTTTTTCGCACATAGCGGCATAAACATATTGTGCATCCACATTGTCTTCATCAGCGGCAAGCTTATAATATGTTCTTGCTTCCTCTAAGTTTTGATCTCCTCCTTCTCCCTTGTGGCACATAGAAGCATAAGAATATTGACCCCAATTCAAACCTTGTTTAGCCATCTCTTTATAGTGTTTTCTAGCTTCTTCATAATTAAGAACTCCCCCAAAACTATTTTCACACATACCTGCATATTTGTCTCGAGAGTCAACATGTCCTTGTTCAGCACCAATCTTGAAACACCTTCTCGCTTCAATTAGATTTTTATCTCCTCCTATTCCCTGAAAACAGGCGACTGCATACGCATATAAGGCATCTAAATTGCCAGAATCTCCTAGAATTTTATTAACTCTTCTTCCCTCTTCTGCTGTTTCACGACCGAAGAGGTTAGAAGCTGTAAAATAATAAGGATAAACGTATCTTAAGGTAGAAAGCTTTATCAGAAGCTCTTCTTCCAAAGGATTCTCTCTTCCTTGATGCGCTAAAGAAACAGCGCTAAAGAATAAGTCTCTCGAAAGAAATGCTGTTTCTAACATTGCTACAGAAACATCCTTGAAAACAAAAGGTTTAATCCATTCTGGAATTATCCTAGTCATAGAGAATTTCATAACCGTAGGAAACTCCTGACCAAAAAAGGGTTTAAACATATATTCAGCGGTAATGCTATTGCTGCCTTTCTCTAAAGAAAAACCTCTGTCTATAAGGGGCAAAAAATAACTTTTTTGACTATACCGATCCACCGTAGAAAAAAAGGATTTTCTACCTTCCTTTAATTCAACAGCTTTGCCATCTACAATCTCCTCAAAAAAATCTTTCCCCGGCCAATCTATTAACTCTTCACCCCCCTGCAATTTCCATCCATTCCAGTCAGAGATAGATACATTTTTTGATAAGGCTGGATTAAAATAGACAAATTCTCTCCTAACCGTTTCTAAATTTATCATTGGCGCAAAAATACTGTGCATTTCAAATGCACGATGAAAGAACAGTTTATGTTTTTCTATAAGTCCTTCAGCTGTATTTGTTGTATTTGTTAAATTCTCTCCATACGTATAGACATCTTGCTTTAGGGTATCAATCAATGCTTCATCTTGGGCCATGAACTCAAAACTGTTTTTCCATTTTTCTTCAAATCTCTTATCTAAAATAGAATGGAACACCAGCTTATCTACCAAAAAAAGAACCTGCATCCGTTCTAAAAAGTCAGGATCTGACAATTTAGATTGATCATACTGAAAAAAATGCAAGGAAACTAAATTGGGCACATCACTATAGTAATGACGGCTTCGAATAAAAGAAAATAAAACCTGAGCAAAACTTTCTTCTTTATCCAAAGAAAAAGTTGGCCCATCCTTCTCCCCAAGAATTTCCCCTATATTTTTAGTTATGTTCTCAAAACCTGCGCGCTCTAAGTTTTGTGTTTCAGCCTTATCTCTAATCATTTCAAATAAGGCCAATTTTCTAACTGCTGGGAAAGATGCAACCTCTTCATGGGCTGCAAAAGAAAAGTGAGCATAAGCTAACAGAGTGCTGAAAACAGCAAATTTTAAAAACTTCATCAAAAAATCCTCTAAAAAATACTAATAGAGGGCATGTAGGTATTTAAAAAAGGATTTTCAAGGAAAAATTAAAAAATGAATTGAAAGCTCGCGTCTATAGCTAGATTACTTTAAAAGGGTACGAGGTACGAGGAGAGACATCTAGTAAAACCTAGGTTGCAGCGACGAGTAACGAGGTGCTCCTTTTATAAGGAATTAGCTAAAAAACTTTTCCAACTTTTCGCGGGGATTATCGGGAAATTTTTCTTCCCATTTTTGCAGAACGGCCTCTAAGTCCGCGGAATTTTTAGGGTATATGACCTCCAGATGGATCAGCTGATCCCCACGGGTTCCCTCACTTTCAATTCCACACCGCTCTAGCCTTAAGGGGTTTTGTAAAGGCGCCGCTGGGGGAATATTAAAGGAAACAGGGCCCCACAAGGTCGGCACATTAAAAGATCCTCCCCGAATATACTCAGGAACAGTCAAAGGATAGCAGAAAATAATATCCAATCCCTCCCGCATAAATAACGGATGATCTGCAATTTGAACTGTCAGAATAATATCCCCATTAACCCCATCATCTCTGGGGGGAAACCGCAATTTTTGATTATGCTCAACCCCAGCAGGAATAGAAATTTCTAAAGAGTTTTGATCCCCGGTACCCGTTAGGATAATTTTTTTTGTCACTCCATAGCAGGCTTCCAAGAAAGAGATTTTCAGAATATAGGCCAGGTCCTGTTTTTTATCATAGAAAGAAGCAGAAGAGCTTCTAAAAATATTCTTCAGCAATTCTTCCGTGCTAAATCCATAATCTTTAGGTGGCGGCGCAGATGGTTGTTCAGAGGTCCGATGTGTGTGGATCAAAAATTCATAAGCACAGGTTACTTCTTGGAATTTGTCTGAAGCTTCAGGATTGTCTGGATTTAAATCAGGATGATAGAGCTTAACCATTCGACGATAAGCCGTTTTAATATCTTCGTCTGTTGCCCCCTGGGAAAGGCCCAAAATTTTATAAGCATTCTCCATAGGGTAATACTAGCATATCTTTTTCAGACAATCCCACCACTTTCTTCATAAGGGTGGGCAAGGCAAGTTCGTGAAACCGTTCTGGTCTCACCCACTGCCCCACAAGAGTTGTGTGATTAGCCTGAATAAAGCTAACCTCCCCCACTAAATGAAAGTGAGTAAAAGTATGGGTGATAATGCCGGACAGCAGTTTTTCTTTCAGAATCTCAACCTTATCTAAAGGGTTCTGTAAATCATGCCCCTTAGTTGCCCAAGAAGTTGAAGGAAACCCCATCATTCCCCCCAGCAAATCCCTTGGAGGACGACGCTCTAAAAACACTTCTCCGCGATCATTCTGGATCCAAAAGAAAACAGTTTTACGAGTGGGCTTAGGTATTTTTGCAGCCTTATAGGGATAATTCTCAGGTGAATGCCCATAAGCCTTGCAAAAAGAGTGGACAGGGCACAAATCACACCGAGGCAACCGCGGCGTGCACACCATAGCCCCCAAATCCATCAGGGCCTGGGCATAGTCCCCCGGCCGTTCCGCTGGTGTTAGACTGGCTGCCACCTCTTTAATATTTTTCTTAGCTGCAGGCAGTGGTATTTTAATTTCAAAAAGGCGACTCATAACCCGTTCAATGTTCCCATCTACGACAACCGAAGATTCTTGAAAGGCAATGGCAGAAATGGCTGCAGCCGTATAGGGCCCTATACCTGGTAAAGCCATTAACTCTTTCTCTGTGTGTGGAAAGATTCCCTTATGTTCTAAACATAGTTGCCGGGCACATTTGTGCAGATTTCTGGCCCTAGAGTAATACCCCAGCCCTTGCCATGCGTGCAAAACCTCATCCAAAGAGGCCTCCGCCAACTGCTTAACCGTGGGCCACTTTGCTGTAAATCGATTGAAGTAAGATATAACCGTGGCAACGGTTGTTTGCTGCAACATAATTTCGCTAATCCAAACATAATAGGGGTTCGGTTTTTCATGCCCCTTTGCTCGCCAGGGAAGGCTGCGGCCTTTCTGGTCATACCAGGTTAAAAGACTTTGCTGAAAATCGGCGGGGCTATGCATAATTTTCCGATAGTTGTTCCCCAAAACTCAATGCTTTATCAATAAAAGCCATGGTCTTGGAAAGATCATCCCCCGTATCATCAATCCACACAAAAAAGGCAGCCCAGGAAATTAAAAATACACCTTTTTCCTTGGCCTGGCTGATTATGCTTTCCCCATCCAACCCATGGGCCACCCAAATTCTTCTTAAGAATTTATAGTCTGCGCAAAGGATTGATCGCATAAGCTTAGGCTTCCCCAAGGCTTCCGTCCTTAGTTCCAGAATTGCCGCCCTATAGGATCCCCAAAGTTCAAACTTCACCAGTAAGATTTCTAGAATTTTCTCTTTACGGTCATAATCTCCCCCGGGCACAAAAAGCTCTAAATGCTGCTGAGCCATCCACTCATAAAAAAACGGAAAGAAATCTTCCTTACGGGCAATATAGTCCTGAGCAGGCAAGCTTATACTATCCCACCCAGTGTCAGCAATTTGGCCCATGATATTGTTGATAAGCTCGTGCTTTGTCATGGCCTGTTATAGCATTTTTGAATGCAAGGACTAAAGGGAAAAAATAGAAAGTCTCACTACTTCTTTTAAATTCCTCGGGCCCCCCTATTGAATTCCTCGGCCCCCCTTTTTTTGAATTCCTCGGGCTCTCTTTTTCTTGCTTTCCTCGGGCTTGACCCGAGGATCCACGCCTTGCTTACAAGTCTTCCGATAAATCTTTCCACTCTGGGTTCAACTCCAGAATCAACTTAACTTTCCAAGCCCGAACCCAATGTTTTATATTTTTCTCCCGTTGAAAAGCTGCGTAAATATCATCACTTCCCTCATAGTATACCAGTTTCGTAAGAGCATATTTTTTGTAAAACCTGGCACTATTTTTTGTTTGTGCTCATCAACTCGACGAGGCAAATTATTAGTGAACCCAGTATAAAGGATGCCATTGGGTTTATTTGTCATTATGTAAACAAAATAGCGCATGTAAAATTTGATACAAAAAACGAATCCTTGGGTCAAGCCCTGGGCTCCATTTTTTTGATTCCCTATCTCCTATTACTTTCCTCGGGCTGCGCCCCGCTTTAAATAAGGCGTGGATCCTCGGCTCAAGGCCGAGGAAGGCAATATGGGGAACGAAGAGGGAAAACTCCTACTGATTCTCTCAGGCTTCGACCCGAGGGTCTATTTCTCCCCAGTTTGCTTCCCTCGGGCTTCGACCCGAGGGTCTATCTTAAAGAGAAAAAACATCTATTTTTCAATTAATAGTGGAAAAATCTCCTATAAGTTACATTTTGTAACAATTTTCTACTAGTCATTCATAAATATACGTGGTAAACAATGCACCGATCTAACAATAATTGAGGTTCAAATGTCTAAATTATTCCCCAAGTTTCGTCTACTACCACTTGCTTTTACTGCAGTTATAGCCCTTTCATCCCCCACCAAATCTTTCGCTGCACATGCTGCGCATCATGAATCTGGCGAAAGTCTGTTAGAAAAAACCAAAGTCGCTGCTGTTCATCTTTTTGTAACCAGAGAGTATTTTCCCCAACTTAAATCTTGGGGCTGAAGTAGCTAAGACCTAAAAGAGGGTCTATAATAGCTAGAATGTAT
>JBAWWO010000015.1 GCA_037146715.1 Alphaproteobacteria bacterium | reverse complement strand
GATTGTTCCTATGTTACAATGCGGCTTATTCCTCTCAAACTTTTCCTTTCCCATGGTCCTTTTTTCCTTTTTCGCTTTTAAAGTTAATACAAATCACAGGCTCTCAGCAACCCACCTAGGGTCGATGGAGCGGGTGATGGGGATCGAACCCACACTACCAGCTTGGAAGGCTGGGACTCTACCATTGAGCTACACCCGCACACATTTAAGGTGGTGGAGGGAGCAGGATTCGAACCTGCGTACGCGTACGCGGACAGATTTACAGTCTGCTGCCTTTGACCGCTCGGCCATCCCTCCGGCCAAAAGTGCCCTTTCCCAACAAAATGTTAAGAGCATTTTATTGCTTGTTCTATCAAAGATCAGTTTTTCGAAATTTGATATTACATAAGGGAAATAGGATATTTAGACCCGCTTGTCAATCAGATTTAATGTTTTAAAAAAAAATTCCTTCTGAGTGATGTAAATATGCCCTTTTTAAAAACAACAAAGACCAGAAAAATCAACAAGTACCAAACAAAAACCCTTGGATTTGCCATAAAATCTCAGCTTTTTAGAGCGCAGATCTCTTGACGGCACCTCTAAAAAATGTACAATACAGAAACATAGGGAGAATTTTATGACGCGAGCAGAACTTATTGACCTTATTCACAAAAGAATGCCAGAAAAATCTCATAAAGAGGTTGAAAAAGCAGTTGGCTGCATTTTTGAGGAAATTCTTCATGCTCTTGAGGGAAATAAACGCGTTGAAATTCGAAATTTCGGTTCTTTTTTGGTCAAGAAAAGACGCGAACGCCAAGGGGTTGACCCCCGAAATGGAAGCCCTATCAGCCTTCAAAATCGCTATGTGCCTTTTTTTAAGGCCGGTGGATCGCTGATTGATTTTATTAATCGAAATAAACACTAGATCTTTTTTATACCCTAACTCCTAAAAGATTGAGCTGTCTCAATTCAGCTCTATTCCGGTGCTTGCGCTTAAATCAACTTGCATTTCATGAAAAAACCCTACACACTATAAAAAACTAAGGAGACTTAAAAATGAGTAAAAAAATACGCCTATTAATCCTTTTGATGATGCCTATTTATTTGGGAATGCCTGCCGAGTCCTTTTCGGCTTCTGCAGGACATGCATCCCCGACTGGCTTCGATGAAAAAACTGAAGGCTTTATTCGTAAATTTATGAAAAATTCTGCGGATGAAACATCTATACGTCAAGCCTTACAAATTTGCCAACTCGTACTGGAAAAACGGGCGGGTCAGCTTATTGACAGAGAATCATTAGTTGCAAACATAGCAGAAGTCCCTGCAGAAACTAGAGTCTTTATTACCTCCCTAGCCGTTCTGTTCATTCCGCCAACAACTTCTGATAATATACTAGCTTACAGCCCTTCTAGCCTAATATATGCCATCAGTCAGCTTAAAGAAGACAAAAGAATGTCTATCCTGAAAAAAGCAGAAGAGGAGATTCGCATAATTGAACAAAAAGACAAAAAGCCCTTAGCTGCAGCGCATAGAGCTTCTGTTATTGATGAAGCCGCTAAAGAAATGTAACAACAACGCATTCTTTTAAAGTTTCCGCAAAGAGGCAAAACCATCTTTGCGGAAAAATTTCTTGTGTTTTGATTGTTTATACTACTTTAGGCTTTCTAGAGCCATGATGGCCTAATCCTATAGTTTTAGCCAAAGAACTGCGACGGATCGCATAATTAGGCGCAACTGTTGGATAGTCTGCAGGCAAGCCCCAACGCGCTTTATAATCTTGAAGAGACATCCCATACACAGCCTTTAGATGGCGTTTTAGCATCTTAAGCTTTTTGCCGTCTTCTAAGCACACCAGATAATCTGGGGTTACAGATTTCTTAATAGAAACGGCGGGCAATGGTCGAGTGGACATTTCTGGTGCCCCCCCTTGAACATTTGTCAAAGTTCCGTAGACTTTTTGAATCAAGGCTGGCAATTCGGTTGTGGGAACTGAGTTATTTGATACATGAGCGGATACAATATCCGACGTTAAAGAAAGCAAATGATCTATATTTAATTTTTCTGTCATATTATACCTTTATATTTCCATAATTATTTATATTTTCTTGAGGTATAGCCTGACTGCCAAAAAAAATCAATGTTGAAATTTTTGATTTTTTTCTCTTTCTGGAAAATTCCAGAATTTTTCACTATCCTCATGGGCTTGACCCGGGGGCCTTTATTCCTTTATCGTGTCAACTATAATGACACTAAGCAAAAAACCCATTCTGATTTTTCTGATCACAGAAGCATCCTACTTCTTAAGCCACCGCTTGCCCCTTGGGTTGGCAGCTTTGAAACAGGGCTATCAGGTTTGCCTTGTAACATGCCCCCAGAACCACACAAAGCACCTGGAATCTCTGGGATTCAAAGTTTATCCCCTGCGGCACATGACCCGGGCCAATTGCACTCCCTGGCAGGAACTTAAAAGCTTGTATGAAATTTATACAATCTATAAAAAGATTCAGCCCGATATCGTCCACCAAGTGGCCATGAAACCTGTTCTTTATGGAACCATTGCAGCCAGGTTGGCCCATGTTCCCTGCATCATCAATGCCTTAGCCGGTTTGGGGTATGCCTTCACCTCCCCTTCCTTAAAAGCCAAAACCCTGAAGCGTTTTATTCTGTGTTTTTTCAAGATTCTTTTGAAACACAAAAACGTTCATTTGATTATTCAGAATCAGGATGATCAAGTGTTTTTCACGCCTCTTTTACAGCCTCATCACACCCATCTGATCCGCGGGGCAGGCGTTGATCTGAAAACCTTTTGCCCCCCCTCAACGCCCCCAAAAAACAAAATTTTTACCATAGCTTTGGTCGCCCGTTTGCTGTGGGATAAGGGCATTCAAGAAGCCATTGATGCGATCCACATGCTCAAAGAAAAAGGTCTTAAAATTCAATTGGTGGTGGTGGGGGGGGTAGACCCCCAAAACCCCAGCGCTATCCCCAAAGAAACTGTGATGGAGTGGCAGAAAGATAAAGACTGTGAGTGGATTGATCACACGGATCATGTGGAAAAAATTTACCACAAAGCAGACTTAGCCATACTGCCTTCATACCGGGAAGGCCTGCCCAAATCTTTATTAGAAGCCGCCGCCTGTGGCCTTGCCATCGTCACAACAGATGTGCCTGGGTGTCGGGAAATTGTCGTCCATAATAAAAACGGTCTTCTGGTGCCCGCGAAAGACGGGCTCAAATTGGCTGAGGCCATTGAATTTTTGTATAGCTCAGAAAAAACCCGAAAAAAATTCGCCCATGAAAGTCGCGCCCTGGTGGAAAAATATTTTTCTGAAGAAAGGGTTGTGCAGGAAACCTTGGCCTTATATAAGAAGATATGAAAAATCAATCCCACCCCACCTCTTTATGGAACATTTCCGTTCGGATCGCCCCTGTATTACAACCCCTTTACAAGCACATTTTTGAATCCCTTTGCCCCAGCGTTAGCTGGGATGAAGACCCTCAGGATGGCACCATTTTGGTGGAAGGCATCTTTGTGCAAGAGGAAATTCCGCCTCTGACGGCCCAGGAAATCCGGGAAAAAGTTGAAGATTTCTGTAGTGCCTGCGACGTAACCGTTCCAGCCTCCCTTGTCATCAAAGAAATTCCTGACAGAAATTGGTTGAAAGAAAACCAACAGTCCTTCCCGCCCCAAACCATTGGGAAGTTTTTTATTTATGGCTCCCATTACAAAGGGCCCTTCCCCGAGGACCTTTTCAGCATTCAGGTCGACGCAGCCCTGGCCTTTGGTAGCGGTGAGCACGCCACCACCCAAGGCTGCTTGCGAGCCCTTTCGGATCTTAGCTCTCTCACCCCCCACGCTTGCCTAGACATGGGTTGTGGCTCTGGCATTTTAGCTATTGCCATGGCAAAGCTTTTTAAAGCCCCTGTGATGGCCGCTGATATTGATCCTTTCTCTACGAATACAACGCTGGAAAATTGCGCCCACAACAAAGAAAGTGGGTTGGTTTCCACCTATTTGGGAGACGGCTACAAAGTCTTATCCCCTGACCAAAAATTTGACCTGATTACTTCAAACATTTTGGCAGGCCCCTTGTGTGCCATGGCGCCCCAGTTGGCCCATCACCTGAATCCACAGGGCTACGCCATTCTGGCAGGTCTTCTTGAAAATCAGGCTGATGATGTGATCAAAGCCCATACAGACGCAGGCCTAAGGTTTATAAAGTCCTATATAATAGAGGGGTGGTCCATACTGCTGCTACAAAAATGACCTTTCAGAAGGAAGCTTTTCTTAAAGTCCAAAACTACTTAAAACAACACAAGATAGCGGCACTCCTTTTACCCCTGACGGACCCCTTTGGCAGCGAATACGTATGCCCCCATTACAACTTTTTTCCTTGGATGACCGGGTTTACAGGCTCCACTGGTCTTGTCTGCATCACCCCAGAAAAGTCAGCGCTTTTTGTAGATGGGCGCTATACCCTACAGGCCAAAAACCAGATTGATCCGCACTTTTTTGATATAATTCCCTATGAAATGCCCCGCCTTAAGGATTGGATCCCCATTCAGCGCGGCAAAACCATCTATTATGACCCTTGGCTGTTTTCTGCTCAACAGGTTGACACCTTTGAAAAGACCCTGTTTCCCCTGCCCTTTCAACCCCTGAAAGAAAATCCTGTCTTGACCCTATGGCCCCAACGCACTGCGCAACCTGCCAGCCAAATACATCCTTTCCCAATAGAGTATGCAGGCCTTTCTTTTGGCCAAAAATCTGCCCAGATTTGGCAGAAAATTTATGACTACCCTATTGAAACTCTGCTGCTGTCTAATCCCTTAGATATTTGCTGGTTATTGAACATCCGGGGCAATGATATTGCCCACGTTCCTGTCGTTCTAAGCTATGCCCTTCTGCACAAAAAAGGGAACGTCGATTTATTCGTTCACACCCCTGAAAATTGCACAAATTTCACCTTTGAAACAACCGTAAAAGTATATCCCTTAAGCGACTTTGCATCCCATCTTAAAACAGAGGACACAATCGGCTTTGACCCTGCTGAAACTCCCATGGCCATAAAGGGGTTGATCTCCACAGGAACACCCCTTAAAAACCCCTGCCCTCTTCTAAAATCAGTTAAAAATTCTGTTGAAATAAAAAAATCTCAACACGCCCAGGAAATGGATGGGGTTGCCATGGTCAATTTTCTCTGTTGGCTTGAAAAAACCTTGCCCCATCAGTCTATCACTGAAACAGAGGCGGCAGAAAAATTAAATGGTTTTCGCAAAGCCAATCCCACCTGTAAGGACCTTAGTTTTGAAACCATTTCTGGTTTGGGCCCGAATGGGGCTCTTATCCATGGGCGACCATCCCTCACCCCCTTAAAAATGGGGGAAATATATCTGGTAGATTCCGGGGGCCAATACTTACAAGGCACCACAGATGTCACCCGCACCATAGCCCTTGGGGGAAAGCCTACAGACCACCAGAAAGATATTTATACGCGGGTTCTCAAGGGATTTTTGCGCTTGATAAGGGCCCATTTCCCCGCAGACACCCCCGGATCTCGCCTGGATGCCCTGGCCCGCTATGACTTGTGGCAAATCCATCAAGATTATGCCCACGGTACGGGTCATGGGGTGGGACAATATTTATCGGTTCATGAAGGCCCCGCCAGCATCAGTCCACGCTCTACCACCCCCCTGATGCCTGGGATGATTGTGTCCAATGAGCCCGGCTGCTATCTTGAGGGCAAATTTGGCGTGCGCATTGAAAACTTGATGGTGGTTCGTTCTAAGGGGAAAATAGGCAATTCAGAAAAAGAGATTTTGGGTTTTGAAAACCTAACTCTGGTCCCTTTGGATAGTTCCTTAGTGCTATTTGAAATGCTTGATAATTCCGAAAAAGAATGGATTAAAACCTATCATCAAACCATCTTAAAAACTCTAAGCCCCTACCTAAGCCTTGAAGAAAAAGATTGGCTGGAAACAGCCTGTGAGGGGTTTTTGTAACCCCTCACAGAATTCCTCGGGCCGAAGCCAGAGGGAGTCAACGAGAAAAGTAAAAACCCTAAAAATAAGAGGATCCTGTTGTTTCCCGAGGCCCCAGTCCATCTGACGCACGCAAGTCTCTCCGTGCCTCTGTTTCGGCTGAGGTCAATACAGTAGAAGCAGATTGCTGCAAAGTATCCGGCATGCACCTCTCAACTTCTCCCCATACCCTAGGATGTGGAGTAGAATCTGTTCTATGCAAAGTCGGCCTCTCTGACAATCTAGCTTCAGCATCAGCGGCAGTATCCATGGCGGCCTCAACTAAATTAAAACTTAATAATAATATTGTAATTGTAAAAATATTTTTCATTTTTATTTCTCCTAGATTAGAAAAAACTTTTATCAGAAATATGTAAACTAGCCTATATAAATTTTCTCACTCTTGCTAAAAGGAAAAATTCTCAGATTTTTTCTTATCTTTTTTATTTAGCCTCTTCTTACAGTCGATTCGCAGCAGCATGAGAAAGCGACTTGACTTTCTTTTTCTTTTTTTGCATCTATTCAGTTGCGAAATAAAACTGCTTGATTTTTTCTAAAGTACGAAGACTTCGATCAGGCAGAGGTCTTCCATTAAATCGTTTGATTACTTCAGCCTTAAATTCAGAAAATGTAACTTTTTTGGGAGGAGGTATGGGACCAAACTTTTTTTCCAACTCTTTAATCGTAAGTTCCACATATTCTAATGGTCCCTTTTGTAAGGGTGGCGCAAAGCATTCATTCCCATTAATGCTTTGCACAGCATTGCAAAAATTAAAGTTTGCTAAGACTGCTACAAAAGTTTGCTAAGACTGCTACAATAGTAAAATTATAAAATATATTTTTCATTTCTAGCCTATGTTTCTTATTTATCAAAATAACAGAAGTAAAACATACTAAAAACAAAAAAGTAAATATTATAATAAATTTCCCCATGTAACATAGTGCAACAAATCGTTATTTCAAGTTTTCAAGGGAATGTCTTATCTTTAAGATATGTTAGAAAAGACAATAAAGAAAATTGTAACATGTGAAGGCATTGGGGTTCATACGGGTCGCCAGGTTTTGTTGACGCTTCACCCAGCTCCCGAAGGCTTTGGCATTCGCTTTAAAAGAACAGATACGGTTCACGGGCACACCCTCATTCCCGCCCTTTGGAATCACGTGAGTGGTACCCGGTTTTCCACCAGTTTAGCCAACAGCGATCAAATTTCCATTGGCACCGTTGAACACATCATGGCTGCCTTGGCTGCTTGCTCAATTGATAATATCCTGATTGAAATTAATGGGCCAGAGATTCCTATTTTAGACGGTAGTTCCTCCCCCTTTGTGCAATTGATTGAAAAAGCGGGCGTTGCTGCCCAGTCCAAACCAAAGAAATTCTTGCGAGTCCTAAAAAAAGTCACTGTTGAACATAAAGACACCTGGGCCATTCTGGAACCCAACGAAAAATTAAACACCTTAGGCTTAACTTATGAATTTAAGTCCCGCCATCAAACCGAATGGCAGACCTACTCTACTCAAGATGTTGTGAAAGATTTTGCAAAAGATTTGTCTGCTGCCCGCACCTTTGGATTCCTTGAGGATGCAGAGGCCTTACGTCAAAACGGCCTGGCCCAAGGGGCGTCCCTAGACAACACAGTTGTTTTTGACGGCAATCGCCTTTTGAATGACGACGGACTCCGCTATGAAGATGAATGCTTGCGCCACAAAGCTCTAGACGTCTTAGGCGATCTTTATTTGGCAGGGCACGCTTTGATCGGCCGTTTTCATGGGCACTTGTCAGGGCACAGCTTGAATAATCAACTCCTCAAAACCTTAATGTCTGATCCCACAGCTTGGACCATCGACACCCCCGCAGATCAGTATAACCGCAAAACTTATCAGCGCGCTGTAGCGTTTTAATTCTAACCACTCCTCACTCCCCATAATTGCCTCCTCATCTCTATTTTTTCTTGCTTTCCTCGGGCTGACCCAAGGACCCACGCCTTACTTTTTGGGGTGCAGTCGCACCCCTTCAGGGCTATGCCCTGAAGTAGCTAGATTGTCACAGAAATTCTTCGAATTTCTTCGCAATGACGGTATTATTAAAAACCTAGATTTTTACGTCGAGTACGAGCGAAATAAAGGGCGAAGGCTTCGACATGTAGTTCTTGTACATAGAAGCCTCAGATCCCGCCGTTTCGCGATGGAGTGTCTCAAAAGATAGACTTTTTTTAAAGCGGAGATAGAACCATAATCACTTGCGGCCCTTCAAACTTTGGTGAGCTTTCAACTTTGGCAAATTCAGACAAATCTTGAATGATCCGGTCGAACAACTTCATGCCAATTTCTTTGTGGGCAAGCTCTCTTCCGCGGAACCTAAGGGAAACTTTTACTTTATCTTCATCTTCCAAAAAGCGTTTCATATTTCTCAGTTTGACTTGATAGTCATTCTCCCCAATAAAGGGACGCAATTTCATTTCTTTAATTTCGACAATTTTCTGCTTTTTCTTAGCTTCGTTTTTCTTTTTCTGTAGTTCGTATTTATACTTACCATAATCCAAGATTTTACAAACAGGGGGCTCGGCTTTAGGAGAAATTTCAACCAGATCTAGACCAGCATCCATGGCTAGATCAATGCCTTCTCGAACCGAAACGACGCCCAGCATCTCTCCGTCTTTGCCAACAAGCCTTATTTTATCTGCTCTGATTTGATCATTGATGCGAGGACCCTCATGACCCGGGGTGGGGCGTATAAACTTAGATATGAACAATTCTCCTTTTGTTTAGCATGGCTGGCATGCCTCTGTTCTTAATTTATCAATTGCTTGCGGAAGTGCAAGTGTTTCTTGATTCGTATCTCCTAATTTTCTAAGAGTCACTGTATTATCAGCCTGTTCCCGGTCGCCCACAATCAAGATATAGGGCACCTTTGCCAGACTGTGTTCGCGGATTTTGTAGTTAATTTTTTCGTTCCGCAAATCCAGTTCCGCCCGCAGACCAGCCTGCTCCATAAGGGCAGCAATTTTCTCCGCATAGGGATTATACTGGGTTACAATGGGGGCAATAACGGCTTGAGTGGGGGCCATCCACAGGGGAAACTTGCCCGCATAATGTTCAATCAAAATTCCAATGAACCGCTCAAATGTTCCTAAAATGGCCCGGTGGAGCATGACAGGGCGATGTTTGCACCCATCTTCCCCCATATAGGAGGCATCCAGCCGTTCTGGCAAAACAAAATCCAATTGAAGCGTGCCGCACTGCCATTCCCGACCCACAGCATCTCGCAGGATGAATTCCAGTTTGGGGCCATAAAAGGCGCCTTCCCCGGGATTCATGGCATAGGAAATTTCCATTTCCTCAAGAGCATTTTTCATCATAGATTCAGCCTTGTCCCAGGCGGCATCGTCGCCTGCACGCACGGCGGGGCGATCAGAAAAGCGCACATTAAAGTCTGGGAAACCCATGGCTGTATATACTTCTTTCAGCAAGGTACAAAACTTTTTTGATTCATCCAAAATCTGGTCAACGGTGCAAAAAACATGACCATCATCCTGAACAAAATTACGCACCCGCATGATGCCGTGCAACCCACCCGAGGGCTCATTGCGATGGCAGCAGCCAAATTCCGCCAGACGGAGTGGCAAATCCCGATAACTTTTGAGTCCCTGCTTAAACACCTGAACATGGCAAGGGCAACTCATGGGTTTCAGCGCCAACATACGATCGTCCGAACTGGTCAGCGCAAACATATTGTCTTTAAATTTCTCCCAGTGGCCCGAGGCCTCCCACAGTTTGCGATCTAACAACAGGGGCGTGTTAATTTCCTGGTAATCATTCTGTTCCAATTTATGGCGGATGTAATTCTGCAGTGTCCTGTACAAACGCCAGCCTTTGGGGTGCCAGAAAACGCTACCTACCGCCTCTTCCTGCATATGGAAAAGATCCATCTCTCGGCCTAATTTCCGGTGATCTCTTTTTTCTGCCTCTTCCAGCTGGAATAGATAATCTTTCAGCTGCTGTTCTGTCGCCCAGGCAGTCCCATAAATACGTTGAAGCATGGCGTTTTTGGAATCACCCCTCCAATAGGCGCCAGCCACTTTCAACAGTTTGAAAGCTTTGCCCACCTTGCCTGTTGAGGGCGCATGGGGACCCCGGCATAAATCCAGAAATTTTCCTTGGCGATAGAGAGAAATCTTTTCGTCCTTGGGCAAATCATTAATAATCTCTGCCTTATAATTTTCGCCCATTTTTTTGAAGTAGGCCACAGCCTCGTCCCGATCCCATTCTTCCCGAACAAAATCTTCATTGCGATCCACAATTGCCCGCATCTTTTTTTCAAGAGCTTCCAGGTCATCTGGGGTAAAAGGTGTATCTAAAGCAAAGTCATAGTAAAAGCCATTTTCAATAGCAGGCCCGATGGTGATTTGAATGTTGTCCCCGTAAATTTCTTTGGCGGCCTCAGCCAACAAATGGGCCGTATCATGGCGGATGATTTCAAGTGCATCTGCGTGGGTTTTTGTCACGATTTCCAGGGTAGCATCTTTTGTAAGCAGATAAGAAAGATCAACCAAAACCCCATCAACCTTAGCCGCTAGCGCCTCTTTCAAAAGCCTAGGGCTAATCTGTCCCGCCACATCGGCAGCAGTCAGAGGCGTTTCAAAAGAACGGACAGTATTATCAAGTAATCTAATGTGTATCATGGTCTATGCTTGGCACTTTAGACTTTTTGGGTATTTTGTCAAGACAGACTTCAATCGGAAAGATTCTCCCTCGCAAAATCCCAGTTAATCAGGTGGGTCAAAAAGGTCTCCACATAGTCGGGGCGGCGGTTTTGGTAGTCCAGATAATACGCATGCTCCCACACATCACAGGTCAGCAAAGGCCTTATACCAGGTTGAGTTAAAGGAGTTTCCGCATTGCCCGTTTTGAGGATCTGTAGTTTCTTGCCATCCCACACAAGCCAAGCCCAGCCGCTACCAAATTGAGTCATGGCGGCCTCTTTAAACTTTTGCTTAAATTCGTCGAGTCCCCCGAAAGCTTCCTCAAGGGCGCGAAGCACTTTACCCGTGGGTTTTGTGGCCTCAGGGCTTAGACTCTGCCAGAAAAAGGTATGATTCCAAACTTGCGCTGCGTTATTAAAAATGGATGCATTTTCCCCATGACTTTTCCGGATGACCTCTTCCAAAGACATATGCGCATAGGCCGTGCCTTGCACCAACTCATTCAATTTCGTCACATAACCCTGGTGGTGTTTTCCATAGTGAAAACTTAGGGTTTTTTCAGAAATATGGGGCTCTAAAGCCGTGGGCGCATAGGGTAAAGGGGGAAGTGTAAAAGTCATGATTCTCTCTCTTATTATTTCATTAAGTTATTTCCTATAAAGGATCTGGCGTCAATGGAAAAGTATAAAATCCCCTACTCCCATTGTGATTCAACTTCCTTTTGCTCTTTCTCTATTGCCTTTTCTGCGGCATGGAACATGACACATGGCGCATCTTTTTTTGAAGCTCTATAGCTTGACCGATTCCCAAATATAGTTGGGGACACACAATATCCAGATCACGGTGAAAGATTATGTCAGAAATACTTAGACGATCAGAAAGAATACTAAAATGAAACTGCCCCTCTCCACAGAAGAAAACCCCTGGCTCTATAAGGTGCATGTTAGAATCCTGATGCTTAATCTCAGCGACGCCATCTTCTATGCTCCAAATCTCCAAGCAATACCCTGTTTCCAATACGCCAGCTTCTAAACGATAAGCGGGGTGAGGGTACATAGCCTGAAGAGTTTCTTGCGCCGGGGGTATTCCATTCCACAATTCCCGCCAATCCTGCCCAGTGGCGGCTCCCACAGAATCTAACGTTATTAAACTTATTAAAAAGAGCAGAGTTTTAATTTTTTTCTTAAACACAATAAACCTCCTTTTTTAATCAAATGAAATTGCTTCTCCCCATTTGCCTTGGAAAAAATTTTCGGACAGGGGTTTGCGGGTGCGAGATGCATTTTTATCAGGCGCATTATCCATTTCATACCCCAGGGCAATCACGGCCATGGGGACGCAGTCTTCAGGGATATGAAAAATCTCTTTCATTTTCTTGTCGTCAAATCCTCCCATCTGGTGGGCCATAAGCCCCAGATCCACAGCCTCAAAACACAAACTGATGGCGGATGCCCCCGTGTCATACTGGGCCCATCGGTTAAATTTTTTAGTCTTGCTAAAGGTTTCGCAGGCAACCGATACTATCAGAATGGGTGCATTCTTTGCCCAAGCTTGGTTGGCCTCAGCCAAGCAGGAAAGAAGCTTGTCATACGCCCCATCCTTGTGACCTTTGATTCCAACAATATACCGCCAGGGTTCATCTCCAAAGCAAGAAAGAGACCAGCGGGTGGCCTCTAACACTTCTTTCAGCTGGGCCTGAGAAACCGTCTTTTTTGGGTCATAACTGCGACCACTGTGTCGCCTTTTGAAAAGATTATTCATGGCTGGTTCCTTTTATTTTGTTGGGTCTCTGGTGACATCATCTGGAAATAGCATTCTCGAAATTTTCTTTCTTGATCCCACAAGTTCTTCTAGAGCTGTTTCTCTAGAAGGAGTCACCATAGGAGCTCTACTGGCAGTGTTTTTTAGACCTGCTCCTTTTTCTATGTGTTGAAATAATTTTCCAGAAGTTTCAATTTTCCCAATGTCTAAGTACCGATCTGGGCTTACAATATCTACTCTCCGATCAGAGGTTATGTCAAAAATATTTAACTGTGCAAAAGTGACACTAAAATGAAAGTTACCAAAAATGACAGGATCTATAAACGGTTCAGTTTTGTGATAAATAGATTCTGGGATTCCATCCTCTATATTCCAAATCTCTAAGAAATAACCTCTATCTGAAAGACCCGCTTCCACACGATAAGCTGATTCTGGGTACATTAATTGAAGATTTTCTTTAGATGGGGGAATGCCTCTCCACAACTGCTGCCAATCCTCTGCAGCCACTGCCCCAAAAGAATCTAGTGTCATTAAAGTTAATATGAAAAACAGGGTAGTAATTTTTTTTGTAATCACGACAGGCCTCCTTTTCTTTATACTTTTAGTATGGCCTAATCTTTGGAATCTCGTCTAGATCTTTTTGGAGAAAATCCTGCCTTTTCTCCTTCTTCCTCATCATCCTCCTCTTCTCCTCCACCGCTAAGAAAAAGTGCGGTTTCAGGGCTTATTTTGGACGGAGATGTCTCAATACTCTGAAAACCCTCATGCGCAACTGGGCTAACTGACATAGATCTAGATGATGGGGTTGATTCTGGAGAGCCTGCATAAAGGGTTCCTTTTTGCCATAAATTTTCAAAATGGGATTTTATTTGTCCTATAATTGGGATTAGAGGATCGTTGGGATCAGTCATATTTGCGCTGATTTTTACACAGTCTTCGTAGTTGTTATGCCGGGCTGAAGCTGTCCAATTAAAGGAACCTAGCACCACACGGGTAACCTCATGTGTTGAAAAAATAGCTAATTTTTCATGCATAGTTTGTCGCTCTGTTCCCAAAGTTCGGATCAAAATTTTAGGGTGTTGCAACCGTTTGAGAGCTGATGTTCTATAAGATTTTGACTGCCCATCATCTAAAAGGATGCGAATGGTAGCCCCCTGCCCTGCAAGAGCAAGTAGCCTAGTAATAAGATTTTCATCTGTCAAAATATACATAGTTAAATCGATGGTTGTATTTTTTGCATGAAGAAATAGTTGAGAGAGTGTGTCTGTAAGAGCCTTCCCACACTCATCTTGTTGTTTGTGGATAGAATCGGGTGTATTCGCGAAGAATTTTAACCCCCCTGCACTGAAGTGAGCACTTTTTAAATTAAGACTAATAAAAATTAAAAATAATAAATAGAATAAATTTTTTTTCATAATATGCTCCCCGTTATTTTTAGCGTAACGAGCTTTTATTTCTATGTCTATTATTTTAAAAAGCTATAAAGATTTTAGAATTACTGGGACCAGAAAGACCTTCTTTTGAAATACCCTCTAGATTTTCTATTCGAATTAGGGCAAGGCCTCTTTTTTCAAAACCGCTTTTGAAAAGGCCTACTTCTTCGTCTCTATAGAACAAGGAGGCATCAAAGGTCGGCAAGGGCCCTTCCACCACCACAGGGAACAATTTTTTGCGCACTTCCCCCACATGTTTTGTTCGGGAAGTTAGCTCTTGTCCCATATAGCATCCCTTGGTCCAACTGATGGCATTCAGATCGTCCATGTTGTTTTCCAGGGGAATGGCTTTGTCCACAATCATATCCAGACTTCCTTCCGGGATGCCCAGGGTCAGGCGTTTGCGATGATAAAGAGCGAAATCTTCTGAAAAATCCCCCTTTGGGACCAAAGCATGCATTCCCATGGCTGTGTTTCGCGGATCAATAAAGATAAGACTGGGGGGCGCTTGCAATATAGTCCCGGGAGTATTCGTTGATTCGTGGGGTTGCCAAACAAGGAAAAAGTCAGCTGAAATATTTTCAATGGCCACATCAGATTTCAACTTATACATAGAAAGTTTTTTGATTAAGTCATCGATGCGACTAAGTTCAGGGGTCAGGAAAAATTCACCTATTCCATTCTGCCCTATAAAAAAATCATGCTGGAATCGACCTTGAGGAGAAAGCAACAGACTGTAAATAACCCTATCTTCCGATGCTAGATTCACGTCATTGGTCACAAGCCCTTGCAGAAGTTTAAGACAGTCTGCCCCTGTTAGGCGCAAAATACCCCTATGCGTTAGGTGAAACCATGGTGTTGACGGCATGAACAAATATCTCCAATATGCTTTCATTATGAAGATTTTATTCATCACGTCAACGCATTTGGGCGATGCCATTTTATCCACGGGAATTTTGGATCATTTGATTGTGCAACATCCGGGGGCAGAAATTACAGTGGCTTGTGGGTCAGTGCCTGCTGCCCTGTTCCAAGACATGCCGGGGTTAAAAAAAATTCAGATTGTTCAAAAGAAAAAAGGGGGGCTTCATTGGCTGATTCTATGGGGTCGCTGTGTGATGACCAAGTGGGATTTGGTTGTGGATCTGCGGGGGACGGGGCTTAGTTATTTCTTGTGGGCCCAGAAACGGCGGGTATGGCGATCTAAAACCACTGAACTTTTAAAGTCAAAACAGCTTGCCAAATTCATGGGGCTGACTAAAACCCCTTTTAACAAAATCTGGATTGGCGACCCACATCTTAAGGTGGCTCGTCACTTGCTGCCCGTTGGCCCCACCTATATCGCCCTATCGCCGGCCTCTAACTGGGATAAAAAAACTTGGCCCCAGGGATATTTTGCTGAGTTAACTACCAAGCTTCTGAAACACAAAGATCTTTTTCCCCACCCAAAATTTGTTATTTTTGGGGCAGCCCATGAACGGCAGAATCTGGAAACTTTGTTCGCAGGGCTTCCTGCAGACCGAACCATCGATTTAATGGGTAAAATTCATTTACTGGAAGTGGCGGCCTGCTTGAAACAATGTAAACTTTTTGTGGGCAATGATTCGGGATTAATGCACTTGTCGGCAACGATGGGAACCCCCACTGTTGGATTATTTGGACCCAGTGATTCCCGGGTCTATGGCCCCTGGGGCCTCAAAACACTTATCATTAAAAATGATTTGTCATTTGAAGAAAATATGGCGGGCGCCCTTAAGGGTAAAAATGTGATGAGCCTGTTAAAACCTGACCACGTGGCGAAGAAGATTTTAGGGTTTGTTCGAAAAGTTTTTAAAAAATAGCACTCTTTTCCCTATTGATTTTTTCGAGCATGACCCGAGAGAATCCCTGCTCTCCACAAAATTCATAGAAGCCTAAGGAAGATGCAGAACAGCCTCTGCGAGCCTTTCATATTGAGCTAAAGAGTTTAGAAAAAGCCCAGAAGCTACCTGATCCCTAATTTTTTTTTGGAACGTTGAAGATCGGTCCTCTAAGGTAGCAACAGCTTCTTCATGGGCCTGTTTAAGGTCCATTTGTTCCTGATGTCTATTAAATAAGCCAACTATACAATTTTCAAATTGATCCAAAGAGACGATTCGTTGGTCTATTTTAAATTCAACCTTATTAGGGCTTATTGCTATGCAACTTAGTTCTGGTTCTTTAGTAGCTTTTGGCCCCCCTTTGGGAGTAGCTTTTGGCCCTCCTTTGGGAGTACTTATTTCTTTGTAGATAGTATCGGCCATAGTTTTTGCTATTTCTCGCAAAGAATTTTTCTGCTCTAGCACAAATTTAGCTATATGCCTGCGTTGAAAATCATATAATGGTAAACGACCAGATGCCGGAAGCGTAGGCGCCAAGGTATCCTGAAATATTTTCAACCATACGATAGCATCCAAATAGTTTTCTTCTCCAAGGCTTCCTCCGGTCAAAACAGTAACGGCATCTTGTGGAGAGTATCTTAAAAGAGCGATAGCTATACGATCCTGATCTTTTGTAACAGATTTGTAATCGGCGAGTATACTTTTTCTATCGGAATCATCCTTCACTTGTTCAGCTATATGTCTTGTCGCTAGCAACTCAAACAATGAATCGAAATCTTGTTCTTGGTCTGGAAAAAAAATGTTGAGCATCTCCTCTATTGTGGGCCATTTTTGCTTAGCAAGATCTGCCTTTAATGCCTCAGCAAGGTCCGGCTTTAACTGCATAAACTGATTTACTGCTAGCCTTGAAATGTGTTTTGAAAGTTCATCACTAACAGTATGAATCGTAACGGCTTGTGGCTGCACAATACGAGCTCTAGCAGGTTGGACTTCTTCAACATCAGCTGGAGCTGGAGCACATTGAGCTGGACGTGGGGCAGCAGAAGTTCTTGGGCGAACTGGCGGCTTTTCCGGTTTTTCAGGAAAAGAGCTATAAGGTGTGGAAGGCGTTTCTGTCTTCAGAGGTTTGTCGCCAACGTATAAGCTATCACCAGCTGGAGCTGGTGCAGTTGTTCTATCTTTTTCTTTAGGATAGAGATCTTGTTGAACGGGCAGAGGGGGGGGCAATTTCATAGCCCTAACCAAATCGTCCAGGTTTGTGATAAAATACGCTAACTGCAAAAATTCTGCGTGGACGTCGTGGCCAGCTCTTAGAGCAGCATCTGCAATCTGCTCAAGACTAGTAAATCCGGCAGATTGTGCAGGAGCAGCCTGAGCTGGACGTGCGTCATCATAATCATAAAAAGGAGCTTGTTGAACGGGAACTGGTTGGGCAAAACCCAGCAGTGAAGCAAGCTCTTGTGGATTTGTGCAATCTCTCCTCAAATCCCAATAAAAGGTTAATTTATCATCTCCGGCAGCCCTAGCAGCAGCTTCAACCTCAGCAAGACTATTAAAACTGACAAATCCAACAGGTCGAGCAGGAGCAGCCTGAGCTGGGCGTGCAGCGCCATAATCATAAAAAGGAGCTTGTTGAACGGGAACTGGTTGGGCAAAACCCAGCAGTGAAGCAAGCTCTTGTGGATTTGTGCAATCTCTCCTCAAATCCCAATAAAAGGTTAATTTATCATCTCCGGCAGCCCTAGCAGCAGCTTCAACCTCAGCAAGACTATTAAAACTGACAAATCCAACAGGTCGAGCAGGAGCAGCCTGAGCTGGGCGTGCAGCGCCATAATTTTGGGTGTGCAGACTATAAAAATCATCTCGATGGGCGGACATACTATCTTGGTTGCCCATCAAAGCACCAGATAAAATAAGCGCAAGAATATTTAATTTTTTCATTGTTCAATCCTATAAAAAGTTATTGTAGCCTATATATAGGATTTAATTTCTGAATGACAAGTATTTTTTCTTTTTTGCGCAAATTAACACTAAACACTTAAAGAAATATGTTTTTTACTTCTCATCTATTGACATTTGGTATAATTACATGTTATATAATTTTCTTATCCGGACGGAATAAAAATATCGATAAAGAATTACTTGTTTCTTAGAAAACTTCTCCTAA